>JACQVT010000816.1 GCA_016209665.1 Planctomycetota bacterium
CGTCGGCGCCTCTGTGGCCGTGGTAGTGTTCGTGACCACCGCGGTTGCGGTCGGCGGCGGGGTGCTCGTCGGCGGCGGGGTGCTCGTCGGAGCGGCCGTGGCCGTGGCCGTTGGCATGGCGGTCACTGTGGACGTAGCCGTCGCAGTCGGCGCCGCGGGAGTTGGGGTCGCCGTGGCCGTATTCGTGGGCGAAGGCGCCACGTCCGCGATCTTCGCCACGAAGCCGTCGGATCCGCCGCCGGGGCCGTTGAAGGTGGTGTCGAAGGCCCCGGCAGTCGTCGGGAAGTCGATGGTGCCGTCGAAGGTGCGCCCCGCCACGTAGGCGTTGCCGGCCGCATCCACCGCGATGCCCTGGCCGCTGTCGCCGACGTTGCCGCCGCCGGCGTTGCCGCCGAGATAGGTCGAGTAGAGCAGCGCCGAGCCGGCAGCATTCAGCTTCGCCACCCAGGCGTCGATCCCACCGTTATAGGTCGAGTCGATCGTCCCCCCGGGGATGGGGAAGTTGGTGGAGTCGGTGCCCCCGGTCACGTGGGCATTGCCGGCGGCGTCCACGGCGATGGCGAGGCCGGTATCCCCGCCGCTCCCGCCCAGGTAGGTGAAGTACACCAGGGATGCGGCTCCGGACTGGCTCGGGTCCACCCTGGCCACGAAGGCGTCGTTGGACCCGCCCCCGTAGGCCGGCTGAAAGGCCCCGGCGGTCGCGGGGAAGGAGCCCGCGGTCGAAACGAAGCCGACGATGTAGGCGTTGCCCGTTGGATCCACGGCGATGCCCGTGCCCTCCTCCCGAGTGGAGCCACCGACGCAGGTGGAGTAGAGCAGCGCCGAGCCCACCGGATCCAGCTTGGTCACGAAGGCGTCGCCCGGGCTGCCGCAGGCGGTATCGAAAGCGCCGAGCGTCGGGAAGTCGTTGGAGAGCGCGATCCCCGTGACGTAGGCGTTGCCCGCCGAGTCCACCGCGATGCCGTCGCCGACGTCGCCGCCGGAGCCGCCCAGGAAGGTGGAGTAGAGCAGCGTGCCGGTCGAGCCCAGCTTCGTCACGAAGGCGTCGCCGCCGCTGATGCTGGTGTCGAAGGCCCCAACCGTCGTGGGGAAGTCGGTAGAAGTCGTCGAGCCCGTGACATAGGCGCCGGAGCCGTCCGCGGCTATGCCATGGCCCTCGTCCACGCCGCTCCCGCCCAGATAGGTAGAGTAGAGCAGCGTGGAGCCGGTCGGGTCCAGCTTGGCCGCGAAGCCGTCGGTGGTCCCGCCGCCGAAGGCCGGCTGCACGGCCCCGGCCGTTGTCGGGAAGTTAGACGAGAAGGTCAGGCCCGTGACGTGGGCGTTGCCGGCCGCGTCCACGGCGATGCCCCGGCCCCGGTCGGCGCCGCTGCCGCCCAGGTAGGTGGAGTACACCAGGGCCGAGCCGGCCGGGTTCAGCTTCGCCACGAAGGCGTCGCCCCCGAGGTTGTAGCTGGTGTCGAAGGCGCCGGCAGTGGTCGGGAAGTTGGTGGACTCGGTGGGGCCGGTGATGTAGGCGCTGCCGGAGCCGTCCACGGCGATCCCGTAGCCTTCCCTGGCGCCGGAGGGCGGGGTTTCGTTGCCGCTGCCGCCCAGGAAGGTGGAGTAGACCAGCACCGGGTCGATGACCAGGGGAACGGAAGCGTCGTACCCGCCCAGCCAGAAGCCGGCCTGTCCGTCGCCCTTCAGCAGGTAGCCGCCGGGGATCTCCTTCCGGAGGCCTGCCACATCCTGGTAGACGAGCGGCCTGTCGAAGCGGACCTCTCCGCCGCCCACTCGCAGCACGAGGGCCCCGAGGGAATCCACACCCAGGTCGTCGGCACCCTGGAAGGCGAGGGTGATCGCGTCGGGGTCGGCCCCCGGCGCGACGAGGAAGTCGTACTCCAGATGCCGCTGGTTGCCGTAGTACACCAGGTCCACGCCCGGGTACACCCCGGGGGCGAGGACCCTGCCGTAGGTCGGGACGTTGGTGCGCCAGCGAGCGGGGTCGTCGCCGACGAAGTAGTTGACCTTGCCCGGCAGCTCGGCCAGGCCGCGCAGGGGGTTCGGGGGGTTGGCCCCGACCAGGGACATGGTCAGCACGGCGGACCGAGAGGCGCCTTTCGGCGCGTCGGCTCCGGCGGGCATGGCAAGGGCCAGCGTCGCCTCGGTGGGCGCCACCAAGAGGGTGTAGCCGCTGCCTCGGGCGAGGAAGCCGGCCCGATCGTCGATCTGATCGTCGTAGACCTCGAAGCTCATCGGCAGCTTGCCGTAGGCTTCGAGGGTTGCGCCGGCGGTAGTGGGATCGGGCTGGGCCGCGGCGGCCACGGCGGCCGGTGCGGTGGGGGCACCGCCGGCATGGGCGGCCAGGGCGCCAACCAGGTTCGTGGCGGCAACGGCGGCCACCAGGAGCGCGCCGAACAGCATCGATGCGTGCATCTTGTACTCGTCTCCTCCCCCGTTCTGTTTGCCGAGTTCAACAACCGACGGCCGCAAGGGCCGTGCCGTTGTTGTTCCTGGACCGTACCAACTTTGTGCCAGGGTGTGCCA
>JACQVT010000806.1 GCA_016209665.1 Planctomycetota bacterium
AAACGGCTGACCGATCTGAGCCGGTACGTGTACGAGATCGTCAACCAGGTGCCGGTCGACGGCCAGCCCTACGTCGGCGCCGCCGCCTTCGCCCACAAGGGCGGCATGCACGTCCACGCCGTCCGCCGCGTCACCCACAGCTACGAACACGTCGACCCGGAGGTCGTCGGCAATTCGCGCCGGGTGCTCATCAGCGAGTTGAGCGGTTCCAGCGGCGTCGCCGAAAAGATGGGCCGCAAGCTCGATATCGCCCACGACAGGAGCCTGCAGCGGCGTCTGCTGAAGCGCCTTCAGGAGTGCGAGAACCAGGGCTATGTGTTCGAGTCCGCCGAGGCCAGCTTCGAGCTGCTTTGTCGTAAGGAGATCGGGCGGTACCACCCGTTCTGGCAGCTCGAGCACTGGCGGACGGTCGCCTTGCGGAGTTCCGCCGGCGGGGAACCCGACACCGAGGTCATCGTCAAGCTGCGGGTGAACGGGACGGTCGAACACCACGTGTCCGGCGGACACGGCCCGGTCGACGCGATGGCCAACGCCCTGATCATGGCCCTGCGTCCGCACTACCCGAAGGTCGAGCACATCCGGCTGATCGACTACAAGGTCCGCGTGATCAACCCGCGAGCCGCCACCGCCGCCCGCGTCCGGGTCACGATCGAGTTCCGCGACAACGAGACGCACGAGATCTTCAGCACGGTGGGGGTCAGCGAGAACATCATCGAGGCATCGTGGATCGCCCTAGCCGACGGGATCGAGTACAAGTTGATCAATGATGAGGACACGGCCAGGACGGGCCACGGCCGCAAAAAACGCGAATCCGCGGCCCGGGCAGCCGGATCGATTGAGTCATGATGGCCGCCGCGGCGATGTTCTGGACGGTCTGGATGGCGGCCGCGGGCGATCCGAGCACCACGGCTCCCTCGACGGCACGTGCCGGCGGTGCGACGGTGCGCTTCGCCACCTTCAACATCCAGGAGCTGAACGCCGTCAAGCTGGGGCAGGTGGACTCGGCCGGCCGGGGTGCTAACCCGCAGTTGCGTAAGGCCGCCGAGATTGTCCAGCGGGTTCGGCCCGACGTGCTGCTCATCAACGAAATCGACTACGATGGCCCCCGGCAGCGGAACGCCGCTCTGTTCCGCGACCGCTATCTGAGGATCGGCCAGAACGACCAGGCGCCCCTCGACTATCCGTATATCTTCTTCGCTCCGGTCAACACGGGTGTGCCGACAGGTCGGGATCTCGACCACGACGGTAAGACCAACGGCCCGGCGGATGCGTTCGGATTTGGCCGCTATCCCGGCGAATACGGGATGGCCCTGTACAGCCGGTTCCCCATCGACGTTTCGTCGGCCCGCACGTTCCAGAAACTGCTGTGGAAGGACGTGCCCGGCCACATGATGCCGGATGGCCGCGATGATCGGCCGACGTTCTACCTTCCCGAGCAGGCGGCCATCCTGCGGCTATCCAGCAAGAGTCACTGGGACGCGCCCGTGCGGATCGGGCGGACCATCGTGCATGTGCTCGCCTCACACCCCACGCCCCCGGTGTTCGATGGTCCCGAGGACCGCAACGGCCGCCGCAACCACGACGAGATTCGTTTCTGGGCCGACTACCTGACCGGCGGAACGGCCGCCGGTTACATCGTCGACGATCAGAGCCGCCGCGGCGGGTTACCCGCCGACGCCCTGTTCATCGTGATGGGCGACCTCAACTCGGACCCGGTGAAGATGGATCCGCAGACCGCCTACCGATTCCCCTGCATCCAGCAGTTGCTCCGCCATTCGCGCGTGCAGGACCTCAAGCCGACGAGCCCGGGCGGCACCACCGTCGCCGGCGACCAAGCGACGTCGACGAACGGATCGGGGGGCGGGCATCCTGCCCGCCTGACACCCTCCGCTGAGCGAGCTACGTGGACGAGCAACTTTGGCCGCGTCGACTACGTCCTGCCTTGCCGCGAGTTGACCGTCCACGCCGCCGGCGTGTTCTGGCCCGCGGCGGACGACGCCCTGCACGCCCTCGTCGGCCCTCCCGATCCCGCCAGCGATCACCGCCTGGTATGGGTTGACATTGCGAGGCCCTGAACCACCGATTCGGCCGGCCAACCGCGTGGATTCGCTCGGCGGCTCTGGTGCAATGACTCGTGCGGGCCCGCGTGGTATAATCCGCTGATAGGAGTCTCGTATGACGTATCGTGGACGTGTGAAGAACGGTGTCATTGTCCTCGAGCCGCCCGCCAGGCTGCCCGAAGGCGCTGAGGTGGAAGTAGTCTCCGCGCCCGGAGAGCCGGCCATTCCCACGCTCGCCGAGCGGTACAAGGACTTCATCGGCGCAATCGATGGGCTGCCTGCGGACTTGGCCGAGAACCATGACCACTACATTTACGGCACCCGCAAGCGGGAGCCATGACCGAGCCTTTGTTCGGCTATAGCGATCGCATATCGTTCGAGATCATGTGGAAGCGGGCGATACAGGAAGCGCTCACGGGCGACCATTACTTTGCGCAAGCCGCCTTCATCCCACTGCTCAAAACCCAACGCGCTTGACATCACCCATCCCGGGCCAAGACTACACACCGGACGTCACTGGGAAAAGGCCAGGAGGACGAGTCCCAATGATAGCGGCAAAACGCCTGCCCCAATCGAACAGGGGCCGCGTGCCGAGGTCGTCCCGATCGGACTCCGTTGGGCCGAAGGCCTAGGATACCATGCTTGCTTGAACCATGCTGCTCGCTTCGGACCTCACGGGCAGACCGAACAAGGGAAAGAGAAACACGCTGGCAAAGTTACGGAGCAAATGGCCGGTCAAGGTCTCAATGGGACCTGGGAAAGCCGCGCAGTAGCCAAGCAGACCCGCTTCTCGGGGTGCGAAGGTCAGCACCGAAGGAAGACTCTGCAGGCGATTTTCCGGAGCGTGTCATCGTTGCCTGAAACGCTGGGGTGCGCCGCCAAAGACTCTCTGTTGTAGTCCTGGCTGGTTTTCAGGTCTGGAAGGTTCGTCGATATCTGGCAGCTCCCAAGAACTCAACCACCCCCAAAGCGCGCAGCCGTTGAAGTTGCTGTCGCACCTTGGCCCTCGGGTGACGGTTGTCTGGAAACCTTACCGCGATGAGAGGCGTACAGGCCGCAAAT
>JACQVT010000808.1 GCA_016209665.1 Planctomycetota bacterium
GCGGGAAGATCCTGCGTCGCTCCGGTTCTCATCGGCCGTCCTCCATGCCGCCTCGCGGCAACGGCCGACGATACCAAATGCCTCACGCTGATTCATGCAGGCTTGCCGGAAGGACACACAGCACGAAGGTGTTCACGTTCCACGTGAAGAAGTATCGGATACCGGCGTTACTGGCCTTCGCTTCGGCGTCTTCACAGAGCTTGGCATCGTAGGGGGAACGACCTTCGGGCGTCCCCGGGAGCTTCACTTCGCCGCAGAGCACCAGTTTGCCGTACTGATCGAAAAAGCGAAGGTCCTTGCGCCGACGCCGGCCAGGCCCCGTTCCGAAACCTTCCACTCGCGCCTCGTGGAAGGGGAAGGCGCCTCGGTTCTGGCTGACCAAGGCATTGGCCGTGGAGGCCACTTGGCCGCAGAAATCAACCTCATGGATCGCCGGTCTGGGAGAGACCACAACCACCTCGTTCGCTGGCGGTTTCAGCCGCGCTCAGGATACCGTCCCACCGGCAGCCGGGCCAGCCCCCGAGTTCCAAGTCGGCGGCGGAGCGCCAAGCGCTCACATGGACCGCGTTGCGCGGCGGGAGGCCCTCGAGGCCGGCGGATGATCCGTGGGCGTCAGTCCGGCATTTCGACCAGGCGGATCGGGCCGACGAAGGCGATGGCGTGCAGGCCGTTGGAGTCGCGCGGGTCGATGGCCCGCAGACGCAGTGGCAGTTCCTTGAGGTCCGGCGGCACCGTGGGCAGCTTGACGAGGTCCCACTCGCAGCCCGTCCGCGGCAGGCCCACGTCGGCTTCCCAGACGATCTTGTCGTCCCACAGGAGTTGCACCGACGAGTAGCCCGTCCAGCGCCCAGGCACCTCCTCGAAACCGATCACTTGGTTGTCATGGTCTTGAGCTTGCGCACATTCGCGGCGAACCTGGCGTCGTAGTCCTGCTGCAAGCGGCCGCGAAGTCCCTCGTCGACGGTCAGTACCACCATGCGGGTCAGGTCCAGCCGGCCGAGGTCCACCTCCACCTCCTCCCCGGTCTTCGTCCAGGTTGTATCCTTCGTACCGTCGCAATCGATCTCGAATACTTGCGACGGCGTCAACCAGGACGGCGGGCTCAACGCGACCCGTGTTTTCTCGCGCGGCCTGACCACCGTGCCCAGCCGATCGGAGGCCAGGTTGTCGTTGACGACCAGCAGGAGTACCGTGTCGGTTCCCACCAACAGCGTGCGACACCAGACGGTGGCCGGCGATTTTACCGGGACGGCGGCCGGCGAACCTGTCGCGATCAGCGGCCCGGCCGTCCGCATCTCCGCCCCGAGCAGACCGATCTGGGTCCACAGCGGCTCCATGTCCTCGGCCCCTACGCCGTGGTAGCGGTCGTACGGACAGTACCACCAGTACGAGATCTGCTTGGCCCCGGCGGCCACGGAGTAGTACACCTCGACGCGCTTCTCCTGCGGCGTCGGGCCGCGGTACGGGAACTCCTCGGGCCCGAAGTCGAACCGGCACGTGTGCAGGATCAGGTGCATCGGGTCGGGGGCGGCGGCCGACTGGTAGATCGTGCCCACCGCGTAGACATACGTCGGCTTGAGGTACGCCCCCAGGTTCGTCGGGTCGCCGGCCCAGACGGTCTGCACCGCCTCTTGGTAGTACGGGTCCGCACAGGCGATGTCCGCCAGTTGGGCGTACATGTACCAGTTCTCGGGCTTGAAGGTGTTGTCGACGTTGAGCAGCAGCGGCGTGGCGGCCTTGTCCTTGCGCCGGAACAGCCGGCATCGGTCGACCAGCCACTGGCCCAGGCTGCCCAGCCGCTCGGCCGGATCGAGCATCTGGCTGGCGAAGTCGGCGGCGTCGGGCTCGTCGGTGAGAAAGTAGAACGCAGGCCGATGTTCGGGCTCGATCCACTCCCGCATTCGGCCGATGCCGAGATCCGCGAGCATCTTCCACCCCGCCTCGGTGTTCATGAACTCGTGGGCGGGGCCGGGGCAGTGGCTCATGTGCAGGTTGACGTTGTGCAGGGCGAGATCGTTCAGGAATCGCGGCCCGATCTGGTCGGGGGCGCCGTTGCTGTTGTCGCAGCCCCACATGCCGTACAGGAAGCCGAGTTGCCAGGTTCCGATGCCGGCCACGGCCGTCGAACCGTCATCGTAGTCAGCCTGGAAAAAGTGGTAGCTGCCCCGCTCGAAGGGCCGATCCAGCCGGATGACGACCGCCGCGGTGTCCACCCTGGCGTCCGCGACGATCGTGCATCGGCGGGTCACCTCTTCGCCGTCGACGCGGATCGCGCGGGGGGCAACGCCCTTGCCGCTCGGATGGCGCAGATAGGCGTAGACCGTATCCAACCGCGCCGAGAAGCTGATCGAGAAGAACCACGGCTGCCGACGATCGGTCCGCACCCGGGCGGAGACGATCTTGTCCGTCATGATGGGTACGCCGATCGTGACTTCCTTGACCTTGGGATCGCGCCGCAGGCGGATCGTCACCTCACCCATCCTGCCCGGGGGGACCACCATCGGCTCGACCTTCCACCAGACGGGTGTGCCGGCGGCGATCAGCCTGTCGATCTGCCCGGCGGGGAGCTTCGAGAAACGGATGCTCGACGGGACCTTGTCGACACCCCGGACCTTGGGCTCGGTTTCCCCGGGCACGCCTTGGGCGAGGCTGACACCGTCCAGCAGCACGTCGTCGACGGTCAGCGGCGCCGGGCCATCGTTGATGAACCAGGCGAACAGATAACCGCCCAAGGGCATGCCCGGATGGCCGTAACGCACGCGCTCGCCGCCCTCGTCCTTCCACGACCAGCCCTCCCGCCACAGCGGCGAGAACTCCTCGAACCGCTCGTCGGGCCGATACACCCCCTGCCCGACGGCGGGTGAGTCGGCCACGGTGCCTTGGTTGATGGCACCGAGGGCCAGAACGGTCCAGGCGATCAAGACTCCCGGCCTGATGCGATGTCGCTCCATACCTGCTCCTCCCAAATTGGTCCACAAAAAGAGGCCGATACTGTAAACAGGAGCGAGTTCCCCCGCAATCGTGCCCTGCCGGTACTGGCGAGTTCGCCCGCGCTGGTATAAACTCCGTCGCATGACCAGGGCAGAACGTGGGCCGAGCGGACCCGCCTCCGAAGAACCGATCAATGAGGCCATGCGCGAGCGAGCCTATCGGCAGCTCCGCCATCTGCTGATCCTCCAGCAGATTCCGGTGGGCAAACGGCTGCGCGAGGCGGAGTGGACGGCGAGGCTCAAGGTCAACCGCTCGGCCCTTCGTGAGGCGTTCGCCCGGCTCGAGGCCCAAGGGCTGATTCAGGCCGGCCCGAAGACCGGATACATGGTTCCCAGCCTCGATCACAAGACCATGGGCGACATCCTCGCCGTCCGCATGATGCTGGAGGTCGGGGCCATCGAGATCGTTTGCGAGTCGGGGCTGAACACGCCGGCGCATCTCCACGCCGCGATCGAGGCGTGCCAGGAATTCGAGAACGCGCTGACCGACCAGAACGTGCTGCGGATCGTGGAGGCCGACTGGAAGTTCCACGACGCGCTGATCGCGGCGAGCAAGAACAAGCGGCTCAAGTCCGTCTATCACCACGCTCCGCTCCCGCTGCTCCTGCCCGACGAGACCAGTGGTCCCGCGTGGAACGCCACCATCCGCCAGACCGCGACGGAGCATCGGGCCCTGCTGGACACCATCCTTGCCGGCAACGCGACCAAGGCCGTCTCGTTGTTGCGGAGCCACCTGCTGGACCGCTGGACGAAGCTGATGGAACGACGCAAGGCCCGCTGAGGGCCAGGCCGCCGACTTCCACGTCGACGGCGTCCTGGCCAGCGCCAACCGGCCCTACGCCAGCACCCAGGGCGCGGTCAGCTTCGAGGAGATTCGTGTGGGCTCGGGCTACGCGAGTACCTCGGTCCTCGCCTATTACGACGACGTGTTGGTCCAAACGGGACGGTGATCTCGGGCGCGAGTCTCGTCCGCGAACCCAAGAAGGCGAACCACGGACTAC
>JACQVT010000013.1 GCA_016209665.1 Planctomycetota bacterium
GGATGGTGTTGAGACACAGGTCGCACGCATCGCCCACGCCGTCGCCGTCGCCGTCCGACTGCCCGGCATTGGCGGTCATCGGGCAGTTGTCGACGCTGTCGAGGGCGCCGTCGGCGTCGTAGTCGCCGCCGGGCCCGGGGAAGTACACGTCGAGATAGTCGATCACGAGATCCACGTTCGCGCTGCCCCCGGGATCGTTGTCGAGGGTCAGTTCGAGCCGATGGATGCCGGCGGCCAGCGGGGCGATCACCCGGTAGTCGTGCGGTATAGAGGCCGATACCGTCCAGCGTCCGACCGGCGCATCATCGACGTACAGCACCATGTCCGGCCAGCCCGCCAGCGCGCCGACGCGGACCGCCCGGGCCCGGACCACCAGCCAGGCCTGCGGCTGGCTCGTGCCGGCCTCGATGGCCGAGCCGATCCGCGCCCTCGCGGCGCTGATTCGCCACTCATCCGCACCCTCGGCGGCCGTGCCCGGCTCCCAGACCATGTTCTCGGCCTCCAGCCGCGCCGGGGCCTCGGCCCGGTGTCCCGCCGACTGCCACCGCAGCACGTGCGCCTGCGGTCCCACCGCGTCGATGAAATCGTACCCGTAGTCGTACCCCGCGGGCCGAAACCCGTTCTGCGCGTCGGGCACGATCTCCTGGCCCGGTTCGATCTGCGTCCCCTCGTGCCACTCGCTCCAGGTCTCGAGGAGCAAAAACCGGGCCTTCTCGTGATTCGCCGTCACGTTGTTCCACGCGGAGGCGAACTGGGGGAGCGAACGAGCCAGCCACACCGTCTCACCGATCTTCCAGAACCCCGGGGCCACCGACGCCGAGTCATCCGCGTTGTCCGGGTTCGACGTGAGCGTCTGGTAGGCGACCGGATTGTAGTAATGCGTCGCGTCCCACGGATCGGGCGTGGTCGCCGAACTGGGGTCGCCCACGTCGCCGTTGAAATACACCGGATAGCCGGCCGCCAGGAGCATCGCCTTGGCCTGCCGCCAGCGGTTGGCCGCGTCGGTGCCGCTCACTGCATAAACCGTCACCAGCCATTTGCCGTCGATCTTCGCATAGTTGCGCGTGGGGCCATAGTTGTCGATCACGTATTTGACGTCGGCGAAGATTTTGTCCGGCGTGGGGTCGCCGACCGAGTCCAGCTCGTAGTAGATGCACCACTGCACGCCCTTGGCGATGCGGATGGCCCGGGCCAGCGCGAGGTCCTCATGCGTGCCGATGCCCCACCAGCTTGCCACCGAGATGTCGACGCCCGCCCGCATCATGGCCCGGTCCTGCCACCGCTGCACCGCCGGGTCGTTGCTGTCGTACAACTGGACCGACGGGTTCCACGTGGCGTCGGGGAAGCTGGGGAGGTAGTTGGCGGTCCAGGAGGCGGGCGGCGAATAGCCCGCATCGTTCCAGTGGACCCAATGGCCCGTCGTCAACGGGTTGCCGTACCACGGGTAGTGGAAGGTCATGACGATGTTGTCGAGCAGGTTGTCGCCGGTCAGCACGGCGGGGGCGTACTCGGCCAGGGCCCGCACGTCGGCGGGCGCCGGCACACCCGGCCGATCGAAGAAGCGCACGAACCCACGGAAGACGTCCTTGCCCGTGTAGTGCCGGACCCACGCCGCCGCGTTGTTGTTGACGTCGCGGGCCAGCACCCGCAGACCGCTGCTCGTGGCCGGCCGCTGCGAGACCCAGACCTGCTGCAAGCCCCAGGCGGCGCCGTCGGCGGTGATGGTCACCGGCTGGTTGACGTCCCAGGTCCCGCCCGAGGCGTTGAAGCCCAGCACGCTGGACGCCCCCGTGACCCCCCAGGTCGTCCGCGTGCCGTTACTATGGCCCTGATAATACATCGGCACGTCGCCGTACCAGACGATCTTCCCGCCCTTGTTGAGGTACCGCCGGATGGTCGTGTTGGATGACTTGGACTCCGCCACGGTGTCGGGCACCACGTCGCGGCCGAACACGACGACGCTCAACCAACCGTCGGCGATGCGGGCGTCCATCCATTGCTTGAGCTGGGCGGCGTTGAGGCTTTCGTAGCCGGCCGCGGCCAGGGCGTCGCGAATCGAGGTGTCGCTTACCCAGGCCGACGGGTAGGCGTCGTCGTAGTAGACCGCCCGCCGCCAGGGCGTCTGCCCGGTCGCCGGCACCGCCGCCCCCAGTACCAGGCCCACTGCGACTCCGCGAAAGCGCGACATGCTTCGCCCTCCCGCGACCATTATACCAAAGGCCGCGCGGGATCGGATGACCCCACGCGGCCGATGATTCGTCTCGAATCGACCGGGCACCGCCGCCGGACCCCGGGATCGAGGCCGGCTCTGCCGCCCGCGATCAGACGTTCCTGGCCAGGAAGTAGGTCGCACCGGCGATGAACGCCAGGAACCCGGTCTGCAGGATGTCGGCGCAACTGGCGGTTGTCTGAAACACGATGGCCCCGGACCCCAAGAGCAGCGCCCAACGCACGTAAAAACCCGTTCGTCGCATGATCATCTTCTCCCTGTTCGCGCGCGATTGACCCGCCGGGCGAGCGCCGCCCGTCGGCCGTGAAACCTCGGCCACGCAGTCTAGCCGCCGGGGCGCCGCAGTCAAGGAGCACAATGGTGGAGAGACAGATCAGAGCCCGGAGCGCAAGCGACGGGTTGATCCGGATGTGCCACGGAAGCTCACCGGCGCGACGATCGCTACGACCGCCGGCCGGGCCGCACGAGCTTGAGCACCATGAAGCCCAGGCAACCGGCGAACAGGCTGATCGGCCCGCCGCCGCATCGCCCGCACAGGGGCTCCAGCGGAATGAAGTAGCCGTGGGCGTCGTCCGTGCTGAACGTGTTCTCGAAGACGCCGAGCCGGCCGTTGCCGTCGATGTCGAAGCCCGGCATCCGCCAGGCGTACAGGATCGCCCATAGCCGCGGATCGGGGAAATAGGGGCCGGTCTTCGTCCGCGCCGCCTGCAACAGCTTCTCCTGCCAGCCCATGCCCATGCCGCGCTGGCCGTAGGCGGTCAAGCCGCACGCCTGGGCGGGCAGGTCATCGGGTGTCCGGCAGCCATCGGCGGCGGCCAGCAGCGGGTTCTCACCGTACAGCCGGCGGGCTCCGACGACGAACAGCGTGTTGTGCTCGCTGCCGTACAAAGTCTGGACGCAGTTGTCCTGGCCCGCGGCAGCCACCGGAATGCCCTCGCGGTAGTTCGAGGCGTCCTCGGTCAACCGCCACAGGCCGTCGCCGTTCCAGTCCGCCGCCAGCACGTCCTCGATAAGTGATTCCGGGATTGTCGGCGTGGCGCAGCCCGACCGGCGATCGGGCGGCGAGGCGGCATCGAGGCGGGCGGCGATGTCGCTCGGGAAGTCCACGATCTGCGACAGGTCGTTGCCGAAGTCCGACCCGTCACCCAGCCCGTCGTTGTCAAGGTCCTCATCGTCCGGCGATGGGGCGAGCGCCCGCTCGAAGCCTGAGCCGAACGCCGGCGCGATCAGGTTCGCGTTCACGAGCGGGTCGCGGTCGACGCCGTCCTTGATGCCGTCGCCGTCCGTATCAGGATCGCCGGGGTCGGTGAACACGAAGCCGTCGAAATCGTGCTGTCTGCGGACCAACTCGTGGCGGACGCCGTCGACAACCACGCCATCCGGCACGCCGTCGCCGTTGTCATCGACCACGCCGGCATCGACGGCCTCCTGGCCAAGCGTCGTCGACGGGTTCGCACAGTTGGCAAAGGCGGCGTCGGGCTGCTGGTTCGCCGGCAGGTTCCACCACACGCGAACCGTCTCGGGCACGAAGTCGCCGTTGCAGTCGTCCAGAACATACACGTAAGGATTGCCGGAGCCGTCCTTCACGTCACCATCGACTGTCGCGAAGAGATTGGCCAGCGGCCACTCGCCGATCGACGGCATTCCGTCCATATTGAGGTCCAGCCACTCGGCGGTCGCCAGGATGGCCTCGCCGGGATCCCATCGGCCGTTGTTGTTCGCATCGTCAAAGTCGACGTTGGGCTCGAAGTCGAGTCGGCTGCTGCCGTTGTCGTCGATGAATTTGAGCCCGAACACCTCGACGAAGTCCGACAGCCCGTCGCGGTCGCTGTCGAACTCGTCGGCGTCGGTGCCCACCGGGGCGCGACTGAGCAGGAACGTGGCCCCGACGCTGGATCGCACCGCCGCCGGGGACGGGAAGCTCACCTGCCGGTCCAGCCCCGCGATCGGCTCGACGCCGCCCCGCTCCAGGTTGTCCGGCAGGCCGTCGCCGTCGCTGTCCTCGGCGGCATCGGCAAACCCATCCTGGTCGATGTCCAGTTGACCCAGCACCACGACCGGACGGACGTTCGCCGGAACCAGCGACTCCGCGTGTGCCGCCGTCGTCCAGCCGACCAGCCCGATAACCGCCAACGCCAGCAACGTGCCCGTTCTCCGACCGTCCGTTCGCGCCGACATCGTGTCACTCCCGGCGGACCGCGCCGCCCATATGTCCCTTGGTTAGCCTGCCGGCCTCAGTACCGTCCTCGTCCCGTCAGGTGCGTATCATGCCGTCCGCGGGCCTTCCCTGCAATAGGCTCCGGATCACAGCCCGTCGTCGTCGATGATCGCGCCCTCGCCGATGCCCTTGTCGATCGTGGCGTTGAACGGCGAACTCAGCACTACGTCGAACCGGTCGGCGTTGTTGAGGTTGTTCAATCCATCCTCCGGAGCGGCCAGGTTGTCCATGACCACCGGGACGCTGACCTGCTTGCTCATCTCGCCCGGCAGGAACAGCACCGGCACGTTGATCGGCACGTAGTCGGCGACGAGGCTCGGCGCGGGGACGGCCGCCTGTTGGTTGGCGTCCAGGCTCGTCGGGTCCGCCGTCGCCGCATTGACCAGGATGAAGA
>JACQVT010000823.1 GCA_016209665.1 Planctomycetota bacterium
CGCCCAACTCCATCCTGGTCTCAAGCAGTACCAACAAGGTCACCGGCATCGTTCAGGGACTGACGCTGAACCTCGTCGCCCCCAGCGACACGGCCATCCAGGTGACCGTCGGCCAGAACGTCGACAGTCTGGTGAGCGAGCTGACCACGTTCATCGATGGATACAACGCGGCGCTGGATCGCATCGACGAATTGACCCGGTACGACGTCGACACGAATCAGAAGGGCCTGCTCTTCGGCGAGAACACCGTCCTTCAGCTTCGCGATCGGTTGAATCGCGAGCTGGCTCGGGCCCTGCCGGACAGCTACATCCTTCGTCAACTGGCCGGCGTCGGGATCACCACGTTGGACGAATCCGGCAACGTGATCGGTGGGGGCCGCCTGCGGCTGGACGAGCAGAAGCTGCGCGATGCCTTGTCGGCCGACCCCGCCGCCGTCCAGAGCCTGTTCACCAAGGTCACCACCGTCAAGGGTGCCGACGGCCAGGACCGGGTGTCCTACGTCGGCATCTTCGCGAGCCTCAAGAATACGCTGCGGAGCATCACGAGCAGCACGAGCGGCCTGCTGATGGACCAGTCGAACCGTCTGGCGGACCAGTTGGACCTGTACAATGAGCGGGCCGAAAACATGCAGAAGTTGCTCGACCGCAAGGAGGCCAACTACTACGCCCAGTTCCAGGCCATGGAGCAGGCCCTGGCCCGGTTGCAGTCCCAGCAATCCGCCCTGAGCCAGTTGTCCGGCCTGACCAGTTGGCTGAGCACGAGCAGTTCATAGGGGTCGTAGCCGGCAGCCGAACGGAGGCCCGGCCCGCACCGTCCGATATTCGCGACCCCCGTGAATCCCGGGCCGTCGGCCATACCGGCCGGCGGATACCTGAACCGGGCCCCGGCAATAACCGATAAAACAGGCGGTCATGGGTACGGCCTCGAACGAATACCTGCGGAACGCCATTCTGACCGCCTCGCCGGAGCAATTGCTGCTCATGCTGTATGACGGGGCCATCCGGTTCACCCGACAGGGGATCCAGGGCATCGAGGGTGAGGATTGGGAGAAGGCCTTCACCGGCTTCAGTAGGGCCCAGAAGGTTGTGCTGGAGCTGCTCAACTCGCTGAACTACGACGTGGACCACGCGCTGTGCACCCGGATGGCGGGGTTGTACAACTACATCTACCGGCACCTCGTGCAGGCCTGTGCGGAACGGAGCGCTTCGGCGGCCGAGGAAGCCTTCCGGTTCCTCGAGTACCAGCGCGAGACCTGGGTCCTGCTCATCGACAAGCTGCGTCAGGACCGGGGCGGGCCGTCCGCTCCCGAGCCGGTGCCGGCTGACGTTCGGACTCGCGGCGAAGGCACCTACGGTGCGCTGTGCCTCGAGGGCTGATTCCAGCCCGCCTTGACCCTCCCTGGGCCGAGTTCTATATTGCAGCCGCCGCCGGCTGGGCCGGCCCGAACGTGAGGCCCCATCCCGTCGTAACACAGGAAGCAGCGACCCGACAGGCGGTGCAGCACAGGATTGGACCACTGACGCTCATCGATCCCGCACACGGAGACTGGCCATGATCGGAGGGTCTGTCCGACTCGACCGCGGTGGAACGATCACAGCGATTCTCGCTCTCGCCGTCATTCTGGCCACCGGGGCCGCGGCCCAGCAGACCGCGCCGGCCGGCGGGCCGGCCACGGCACCCGCCGCCGGGGGGGCCACCGATGCCGCGATCGAGGACGTGCTGGGCAAGCAGCAGCGGATGCCTCCGCTTGAGATCGTCAACCGCCTGACCGAACTTCTCCAGGGCGACGTGTCGAAGGTCTCCACGCCGGTGCGGCTGTCGGCCTACAGCGCCCTGGCCGCCGCCAACGAACGGCTCGCCCATGAGGCCCGCGGCAACAGACTGGACCCCGCCGCCGAACGCAAGGCCCAGACGTGGATCGACGCCGCTGTCGACGCCTGCGTCAAGGGAGGCAAGACGGCCTTCGCCGCCGCGGACCATAGGGCGGCGGAGCAGGCCTTCAACCAGGCGCTCAGCTATCGCCCGACCAACTCCGAGGCCCTCATCGGCGTCGCCCGCGTGCTGGCCAAGACCAACCGCCACCTCCAGGCGATCGAGCGCTACCAGGACTATATCAAGGCCAGCGGCCGTCTCGCGAAAGGCGCCCTTGAACCGGAACTCTACGCGGAGATGGGCGACGTCTACGTGGCGGCAAGTCTGTGGCACCAGGCCATCCGGGCCTACAACGATGCCATCCGCAACGGGGGGGACACGGACGAGGTCGCGGCCAGTCTGGCCGAGGCCTACCTCGGCCGGGGCGGGAGCGGGGACGCCGGCCTGGCCCTCCAACAGATCCGCAAAGCGATCACCAAGAAACCGTCCCAGCCGTTGTACTACGCCAAACTGGCCGAGTTGTTGCTCATCCAGCGGCTGTTCCCCGAGGCCCGCGATCAGGCCCGTCTGGGCGTCGAGATCGCCCGCAAGTGGCTAAGCAC
>JACQVT010000824.1 GCA_016209665.1 Planctomycetota bacterium
GCCGCCGCGCTCGAGGCCGACGTGTGCGAGATCTACACCGACGTGGACGGCGTCTACACCACCGACCCCCGCAGCGTGCCCCAGGCCCGCAAGATGAAGGAGATCAGCTACGACGAGATGCTCGAGCTGGCCTCGCTCGGGGCCGGCGTCATGCACTCGCGCTCGATCGAGTTCGGCAAGAAATACAACGTGCCCATCCACGTACGAAGCTCGCTGACCGATACCGAAGGGACGATGATCGTGGCAGAAACCAAGGGTATGGAAGACATTGTCGTCCGTGGCGTGACGCTCAAGCGCGATCTGGCCACGGTGGTGCTCAACGGCGTGCCCAATGAGCCCGGCGTCGCCTCGCGGATCTTCGCCGCCATCGCCAAACACAACATCGTCGTCGATGACATCATCCAGAACGTCTACGGCCACGGGGCCGAGGCCAACATCGGCTTTTCCACCACCACCGACGACGCCAAGGAGGCCGCCGTCGTCTGCCGGGACCTCGCCAAGGAGATGCCCATCAAGGCCATCGACGTCGACGACAGCGTGGCCAAGGTCAGCATCGTGGGCATCGGCATGAAGACGCACACCGGCGTCGCCGCCCGCATGTTCGCCGCCCTGTCCGAGGCCCGCATCAACATCAAGCACATTTCGACCAGCGAGATCGTCATCAGCGCCATCGTCGACGAGAAGGAAGGCGAGACCGCCCTGCGGACGCTCCACGCGGCGTTCGGCCTGGACAAGGCGGAGTGAGCGCCCATCCCACAGCGCGGGCTGCGCCCGCAACCCGCGGACACGGCGACGCGGAGACGCGGCGACGCTGGGAGGGGCACCGACGGCCCCGAGGATTGGCGCGCTGTGCGCGGATGCTGCCGGACAGTTGTACAACGTGGCCGACGGTTCGGGCTGCTGTGGGCCCGGCAAGGCGTCGGGTTGCGGCTGTCCTGTTGGCGGTGGTGAACGCCGTGGCATTGTCCGCCGCGGCGGCGCCGCTGCGGCCGGATGAATTGCTCCTGGTCTACAGCCGCGACGACCCCCGTTCGCGGGAACTGGCGGAGTACTACGCCAAGGTCCGCGGCGTGCCCTCGGGCCGTTTGTGCGTCGTGCGGGCCAACCCTCAGCAGGAAGAGATCCCCCGCGAGCAATTCGACCGCTACGTCCGCACGCCCATCCGGCAGTTTCTCGAACAGCACGATTCCGGCCGGACCGTCCGCTGCCTCGTGCTGTTCTACGGTCTGCCGCTCCGCGTGGGACCCAAGGCTGCCCGGCCGGCCGAGCAGCGGCTCGCCCGCCAATGGCAGGAGCGGCTTGAGGCCGGCATGAGCGAGTTCAGCCAGTTGGTCGCCCGGCTCGAATCACCGGCCAGCCGGCCGGCGACAAAGCCCCAGACTGCCTCACCCGGCGACGCCGACGAGACCCCGCTCCATCGCCTCGTCGAGCGTTACGAGCGGGCCCGCGGGGCGGCCTGGGAGCGCCTCGCTCTCCATCGCAACACACCGCAGGGGCAGCAGGGGTACCGGGAGCTGGTGACCAACGTTCAGGCGGCCGAGGGCTACGTGGGTCTGCTCGCACGCACTCAGCCTAGCCAGGTCACTCCCGAAGCCGCCGCCCAGTTGGAGAAGCTGATCGTGCAGGTGCGGACGGCCGAGGAACGCATCGGCGAGTTGCGCGACCGGGGCCTCACCGATCCCGGCCGCGAGGAGGCGGCCAGGCTCATCCAGCAGAACCACGGGCTGATCGGCTACCTGCAGAGCCTGTCGTACGACATCGCCCTCGTCCGCACCGACGCGACGACCGCCTCGCTGGAGGGCGAACTGGCTCTCGTCTGGTGGGACGACTACATCCTGTATCGTTGGATCTTCAATCCGCTGAGCTGGCGGGTGCGGGCGAACGCGGCCGCCCTGGGCATGCTGACGCCGCGCCAGCGACAAACGCCGGTACTGATGACCTCTCGCATCGACGGTCCCTCGCCGGCCGTGGCCCGCCGGATCATCGACGAGTCCATCGCGGTCGAACGGCAGGGTTTGGCCGGCAAGGTCTACGTCGACGCCCGAGGCGTCTCCGGCAAGGATGGTTTCGGCTTGTACGACGGCGAACTCCGCAGCCTGGCGATGATGCTGCGACTGCACACCGGGCTGGACGTGACCCTCGACAATCGGTCGGAGGTTTTCGCCCAAGGCCAATGCCCGGACGCGATGCTCTACTGCGGATGGTACTCGCTCCGCCAATACGTGCCGGCGTTCACGTTCGTGCCCGGCGCTGTGGGCTACCACATTGCCAGTTTCGAGGCCATCAGCATAAAGGCCCCCAACGAGTCCGGCTGGGTCAAGGGCCTGCTGAATGCCGGCGTCGACGCGACCGTCGGCCCCGTCGCCGAGCCCTACCTGCACGCCTTTCCCCGGCCGAGCGAATTCTTCGGCCTGCTGCTGACCGGCCGGTTCACCCTGGCCGAATGCTACGCCTACACGTCGGAACTCAACTCCTGGATGATGCTCCTGATCGGCGATCCGCTCTATCGCCCCTTCGCCGCCGACCCCCAGCTCCCCCTCGAGCGGGTCTTCCCCACGGATCTGATTCCGCCCGAGTTCCGTCAGCCCGTGTCATCACAACCGACCGACTCCCAACCTCACGACCCGCGTGCGAACGACTCACGTCAGCCCGCACCGCGCCAGTCCGCACCGCGCCAGTCCGAACCGCGACCGTAGGGAGCAGACCACTGGGGCCCCAGGCCACGAAGCCATCGTCGCCTGCCGTGACGGTTTCTGGAAACCTTGCCGCAGCAGACATTTGCAGCTATGCTTTTCGCCTTCGCGTCAGGCCGGCTGGCAAAGTCCGCCCGGCAGATAACCGATGATGCTGTATGCCTCGCGGACTCGATACCGCATGGGAAGGATGTGGTGCATGAACAGGGATGGTTCGGCCGCCGGCCGGCGGGTTGTCGCGGCGGCGCTGGTCGCGTTGCTGCTGGGGGCGGGCTGTACGCCCACGTCCGAGTCACCGGGCCGCGGCGGCAACGCCTACGGCAACCTGCCGAGGGTCACGCCCCGGCCGCGTCCCACCACGCCCGCCCAGCCCAAAACGATCGAACCCGACCAGATCGATCTCGGCCGCAGCGTCGCCGGCCGACCGCTCAAGGCCCAAATCTACGGCACCGGCGAGCAGACCATCCTGATGCTGGCCACCATCCACGGCAACGAGCAGGCGGGCACGCCGCTCCTCCGCAAGCTCGGCGACTACCTCCGCGAGCATCCGCAGATCGTGGCCGACAAACGGGTGATCCTCATTCCGGTCGCCAACCCCGACGGTATGGCGAGCAACACCCGCGGCAACCTGCGCGGTATCGACCTGAACCGCAACTTTCCCGCGTGGAACTACAGCCCGAGCCGCGGCCACGGCAGCCAGCCGCTGTCCGAGCCCGAGAGCCGGGCCCTCTCGCAGGTCATCGCCAAGTACGAGCCCGACCGGATCATCAGCCTGCACCAGCCGCTGACGTGCATCGACTACGACGGCCCGGGCGAAGCTCTCGCCCGCGCGATGGCCGCCGCCACGAATCTGCCCCTCAAGAAGCTCGGCAGCCTCGCCGGCTCGCTCGGCTCCTACGCCGGGTTGACCAAGCGCATTCCCATTGTCACCGTCGAGTTTCCCCGTGGGGCCGACGACCTGACGCCCGACGGCCTGTGGAGCCGCTACGGCCGCATGTTGCTCGTCGCCGTCTGCCACCCCGACCCCGTGCCGACGCTCACCGAGCAATCCCGCCGCCCGTCGCCGATGGTCTCGATTGAACCGGTTGCACGACCGCGCGCCAACCGCCGACAGACGGACTGAACCGCGCCTTGCTGAGACCCGTCGTGTACGCGGGCGCCCGCCGAATCGCAACCGCTCGCAGCGGCGTACTGGCAAAGGACCATCCGCGTTGATCCGATCGTCTCGGATCGGTAGCATGATGGAAACGCATCTGAGAGATATCGCGGGAGGCTCGATAGAATGAGCCCGCCGCCCTCGGTGTGGCGGCAACTCCGTACCGGGCCAGCGCATGCCTCGCAGAAAGAAACCGGGCAAAGCGGAATCGGACCGATCGGCACCGCCGGTCACGCCGCCTCCCGCGCTCCCGAAGTCGCCGCGGTCGTCGATGCGGATCGTGATCGTATTCGCCGTTCCGGCCGCCGTTTGCCTCGTCGCCCTTTTGTGGCTGCACAGCCGCACCCGCTACCTCGCCGAGGCGCGTATCCCCTCTCTGCCCGACCTCACCGGCAAGCCGGAATCGCTGCGAACGGCCATCGAGAAGGCGGATCGGCAGGCTCGTCTCGATCCGTTTTCAGACGAACGCGTCGGTCGACTGGGCCTGTTGTACCACGCGAATCACTTCTATGAACCCGCCGACCGATGTTACAAGCTGGCCGGCGAGTTGAATCCTCACGCGAGGGATTGGCCGTACGATCTGGCGTGTCTGCGCCAGACGAGCGGCATCAGCAAAGGGGTGGAGTCTCTCCTTCGCAAGGTGCTGGAACTCGCCCCCGATGACGGGCCGGCCCGCCTGAGACTGGCTGACACCCTCTGGAAGCAGAACGATCTCGATGGCGCGCTCCACGAGTATGAGGAGTGTCTGAAGCTTCAGCCCGACAACGCCTATGCGCTGTTCGGGCTGGCACGGGTAGCCCAGTCCCAAAACGAGTGGGAGTCTGCCCAGTCCTATCTGCGGCAGACCCTCGCCGTGGACCGCATGTTCGGTCCGGCCCATCACCTGTTCGCCGCAATCCACGACAAGCTCGGACAAGCCGAGCAGGCGAACGCGTCCCGGGCCCGGGCGGGCGCATGTCCGCGCTATCAGGCCGCACCCGAGCCGTTGCTCGACAAGCTCGATGACCTCTGCTACGACCCGATCTACCTGCTCGTCCGGGCGGACATGGCGAGGCAGACCTTCAACACGCCGCGTGGACTGGCCCTGCTGCGCCGCGCGGTTGAGGTCGCTCCCGACAATGCGGCCGCTCACGCCGGCCTCGGGGCAGCGCTCCGCGAACTCAACGAGCCCGTATCGGCCCGTCATCACCTCGCCCGGGCCATCGAACTGGATCCAGGCAACCTGGACGCGGGGATTGGAATGGGCCTCCTGCTCGGATCGCTCGGCGACCTGCCGGGGGCGGAGCGGTTCCTGGCCGAAGGCCTCAAGTACAACCCGGACGAGACGAGCCTTCTCTATGGCGTCGGGAAGATCGCCAGGGCACGCGGCGACGACGCGCGGGCCACTGTATACTTTCGCAAAGCGGCCGAACACTCTGATCTGCGATTCGATGACGCCATCGAGGGACACGTTTCCTGTCTGATGCGGACAGGCAAGCCCGACGAGGCTGTGTCTTTCCTGGAGAGAACCCTCGCCCTCCGTCCTTCGGCGTCTCGCCCTCGCATTCTCCTCGCCCGAGTCTGGTTGAATCAAGGCGAGAAAGCCCGAGCGATCACGTCGCTGCGGACGGGGTTGGGCTCGGCGCCCTATCAGGCCGAGCTGGCGGATGCGCTGGCGGGCCTGCTCGTCGCCGACCCCGATGCCCAGCCGGAGACCATCCGGGAGGGTGTCGAGCTGGCCGCACGGGCAGTGGACTTCGCTACCTCCGCTCATCTGCCCCAATACCTCGATACGCTCGCCACGGCTTACGCCCGCGCCGGCGATTTCGGCAAGGCCGTCAGCACTCAGGAGGAAGCGGTCCACCGGGCCCAGGAGAGGAACGATGCTCAACTCGAGGCGTTCCGGCAACACCTGGCCGCATTCCAGTCCGGCCGCCCCGTCCTCCAGCCCTCCAGGCAAGAGTCTGCCACCACCACCACCAGGGCGAGCACAAGCCGATGACCAAGCGGAACGTTGTGACCTTGGGCATCGCGGCGGTGTGCGTGGGCGGAGCCCTCCTCGTCGAGTGGCTGACCACCCCCGGCCCCCAGGACCGGCATATTCGTATCGAGGCGTTCCGCTATGGGGCCACCCCGTCCATCATCCGCGCCAGTCGGGGCGACCGGCTCGACTTGACTTTCGCGTCGCGGGATACGGCTCATAGCTTCTTCCTGCAAGACTACAACATCGATGCGAAGATGAGTCCCGAGGGAAGTGACGTCGTCGAACTGTACGATCCTCGTCATCCCGAGAAGCCCCCGACCAAGGCGCGGCACGTCGAGCTGACGGCCGGTCCGCCGGGGCCCCTGGGCCACCTGATAAGCGTTTCCCGGCACCGCTGCCACGTCTACTGCGGGCCGATGCACGGCTTCGAGCAGGGCGACCTGATCGTCCGGCCTAATTGGCTCTTCGCCGGAGCCCTGGGCGGACTCCTGGCCATTCTGGTCGCCGGCGCTTACCGGGCTCGGACTCCGGGTCCGCTCACGCTCGCCGTGGCCGCCGCCCCCATCAACCTGAGCCGGAAGGTGCCCGGCCTGCAGGCCGTTCTTCGCTGGCGCCCGTTGCAATTCTATGCCACCCTGCCCGTGCTCGGGATGTTCGTGCTCGCCATCCTGGCCGGCCTGGTCGGCACCAAAGTCGGCGGCCGCAACTTCTCCGTCATGGCCACCTGGGTTGTCTGGATGTTCATCATGGCCGTCGTCCTCGTGCCGTTCAGCAGCCGGGCCTGGTGCACCGTCTGTCCCTTGCCCGTGCTCGGTGAATACCTCCAGCGCGGAGCCCTGACCGGCGTGCGTGCCAAACCGGGCTCCGCCGTCGGCAACTCGTTCCTCGGCCTGGGTTGGAAATGGCCCAGGCGCCTGCGAGGCACCTGGCTCCGCCAGCTCGTCTTCCTGTGCATCGGCACCCTCGCCGCCTCGTTCGCCGGCATGCCCAGGTGGACGGCGCTCATGCTGCTGTCGCTGATCGGCGTCGCCACGGTAATGGGCTTTCTCTTCGAGCGACGCGCGTTTTGCCGGTTCGTCTGCCCGGTCAC
>JACQVT010000813.1 GCA_016209665.1 Planctomycetota bacterium
CCCTCCTGGACCCCAACGCCGGCCGCATCAACGGCATGGGGGGCGTGACGCTGCCCATGGCCGCCGACTACGCCGTGATCACGAACATCTTCGCGGGCACCGCCTACGTGGACCTGGTCAACCTCATCACCAACGAGAATACGTACATGGGCGCAGCGCCCGCGGGCAGCGGCACCGGCACGCTTTCCGGAGGGGCGGGGGCGGACTGGTTCTTCGTCGTGAACAACACGAACATTCTCGGTGTCACCGGCACCGGTGCCGACGACCCGCAGACGGCCAACGCCGCCACCGCCACCACCGGCGTCGAGATGTCCATCCCGCTGTCGGCCATCGGCTCGCCGACCAACGGTACGAGCGTCTGCGTGTTCGCGATCGTGACCAACAACAACGGCTCGTGGCTGTCCAACCAGATACTGCCGGTGCCCGTCGGCTCGGGCGGCGGCCGGCCTAACTACGACAACACCAAGCCGAACTTCGCCACTCTCCAGTTCCCCTGCGGATCGGTCGTGCTGGGGCCGGTCGGTCCGACCTGCCACGATCCGCGGTTCGACATCAACGGCGACGGCTTCGTGAACCAGATCGACTTCGCCGCATTCCAGCGCTGCTGGACCGGGCCGCTGGGCCCGGGCAACATCTTGCCCGGCTGCGAGTGCTTTGACTGGAATTTCGCCCAGCGCGATGATCTGATCAATATCGAGGATTTCGCCGTTTTCCAGAACTGCGCCCAGGCGGCCGGGGTACCTGCTCTGGCTACTTGCGACGACGCGCCGTGATTCGGGATCGACGTGACGGATGGTAACCGCTGGTGAGGCGCACCGGCGGATGAGGGGCTTAAGAGGGTCTTTGAGGAGGATTGAGAATGCGAACGATTATCGTTATGGGGTTGGCGGCCCTGATCGCGGCACCGGCGATGGGGGCCTACTATGTGGCCGGTGACTTCAACGGCTGGAACGCGGCCGGCGATCTGATGACCGACATGGGCGGGGGGCTGCACCAGGTCACCTTGAACATGTCGACGGGCCGGCACGAGTTCAAGGTCACGGTGGGTGACTGGGTCACCAACTGGCCCGGCAGCGGCAATAGCTGGCTGTACACCGATGCCGGCGGCAACGTCACCATCTCGTTCGACGAAACCGTCCACGGAGACGGCTGGAGCGGCGACGGACACCGCATCGGCGTCAATGTGGACCCCGGCACCTGGACCGCCGTCGGTGACTGGCAGGGGTGGGACAATGCCAACGCGGCCACGGCCATGGTCGCCCAGGGCGGCGGCATCTACAAGTACCAGCAGACCCTGGCCCCGGGCTGGTACCAGTACAAAGCCGTCCTCACCGGCTCCTGGGACGCCGTCGGCGCCGACAACCGCAGCGTCAACGCCGACACCTGGGCGTTCGAGGCCACGGCGGCGAATCCAACCGCCGTGTTGTGGCTCGACGCGCCGGGAGGCAGGATCAAAGTCGATATGATCCCCGAGCCGGCGAGCCTGCTCCTGCTGGCGGGTGGCCTCATCGGCCTCCTCCGCCGCCGGGCGTAATCGAGACACGCGTTCTCGATGGACAGAACAACGGGGAGGAGGATGTTGCGTTCCCCGACCTTGGACTGACCGGGGTGAGGGACGGAGGAGGCCTTTCGCGCCTCCTCCGTCCCATGCAGGGTTGGGGACGGCATGTTGCAGGTGGTTTGTGTCGCGGAGTTCGAGGGCATGAAACCCTCCCCCATCCTTGGTGCGTGCATCTTCTGGGCCGTGACTCTGGCCGCGACGCCGCCAAGCCTCGGCCAGGGCGTGCCCGTCACCCTGCAATGGTTCGAGACCTCCTGGCAAACGATGGAGGATCGGACGGCGGACGCATTCATGGCCGGCTATACGCGGGTCTGGACGCCGCCGCCGGGCAAGGCCGACGGCGGCTCCGGCACCGGCTACGCCCTCTTCGATCGGTTCGACCTCGGTTCCCCGGCCAGCCCGACCCGCTACGGGACGCGGGCCGGCTTCGACGCCGTCGTGGCCGAGCAGGACAAGGCCGCCCTCGGCACGTTCATCGATCTGATCCTGAACCACAACGGCTTTCGCGACAAGACGACGTCAGGCTTCGAGGCGAGTGGCGACTACCCCGGCTTTGTCGTCAGCGGCGGCCCCGAGGGACACGGCGACTTTCATGCCCCCGACGGCAACTGCGATGCCCATCCCACGACCTGCCGCATCTCGAACCTGATCGACATCGGCCAGGAGTTCAACCTTGTTTACATCCGGCATCCCGTCACCGCCGCAGACCCGCAGAACATCCCGGCCGGTACCGTGTACGACCGGCCGGACCCGAATAACCGGCAGTTCTATTCCGACAACGATCTGCCCGCCAACAGCATCGGCATCCGCCCGTTCAACACCGTCGACCCCATGGCTGGCGACCCCGTCGCCGAGAACGCCACCGGCCTTCTCCTGCGCTACTGCCGCTGGCTCCTCGAGGTCGTCGGGGTGGACGGGTTCCGCATCGACGCCGCCAAGCACACCCCCGACTGGTTCTGGCGGGACTACTACGACCGACACGTCTGGCAGCGCGGCAAGCCGACGCTCACCGGCGGGCCCACGACGCCCTTCAGCTTTGGCGAGTCGATCCTGAGCAATTCCGAGATCGCGGCCTTTGTCTGCAAGGGCACGACCGGGAACTGCAACACCGCCGGCGGCGTCACCGGCAACCGGGACGCCCTGGACTTCCAGCTCTATTACGCCCTTCGCGACATGCTGAACGCCAACGGCTTCGGCAACTGGTCCAGCGTGGTGAACGCCAGCTTCGACGGCTACTTCGACGGCAACGCCAACGACGGGGACTTCGGGGTCACGTTCGCCGAGAACCACGACGCCGGCCAGCC
>JACQVT010000827.1 GCA_016209665.1 Planctomycetota bacterium
CGCCGCCACCGCCACCGGCGTGGGGGATTGACCGCGCGATGGCAGCCCGCTCAGCTTGATGATAGGATAGAGCCGGGGACGGAGGTGTGACCATGCTCGACGAAGAGACCATCCACAAGGCGGTTCGCCTGATGCTCGGGGCCGCTCCCCGAGCGGAAGTCATCGTCTTCGGTTCGCACGCGCGGGGCGATGCCCGGCCCGAGAGTGACCTCGATCTGCTGGTGATCGAACCCAAAGTGACGGCCCGGCGCCAGGAGATGGTTCGGTTGGCGGACTTATTGCGTCCCCTGCGAATCCGCGCCGACATCGTCGTGGTCAGCCGGCGGACCTTCGACGAATGGGCGGATACCCCCGGTACCCTTATCTACGAGGCAGCCCGGCAAGGGCGGCGATACAGTGAAGTGGCGTGAACACGCGGGACTGCTGCTGCGCAAGGCGGCCCAGGACGAGTATGTGCTGGACCGGCTGCTGGACGATCCGGGCGCACCCACCGAGGTCTTTGGGTTCCATGCTCAACAGGCAGCGGAGAAACTGCTCAAGTCGCTGTTGGCCGATCACCGAGTCGCGTTCCCACATACGCATCGGATTATCGAGTTACTGGACCTCCTGCCGGAGGCTGGGCTGACGGTCCCGAACGAACTGCAAGACCTCCGAACCCTGACGCCGTTCGCGGTGGAGTTCCGCTACGACGTGCTTCCCGAAGAAAAAGAGGCGCCTCTCAACACGCTCCTGACCAGGCAGACCATCGCTCGGCCGCGAGCCTGGGTCGAATCCCACCTGACGCGCTGAACCTGGACGCGAATGGACCCGCCTCAACATGAGGACAGGACGGCCGCAGGTCGGCGCTTGCCGTGGACACCCACCGGATCAGTCCGCGCAGTCGGGATCGCCGATCAGGAGATCGCCGGTCATGCACTGCTGCATGACGGCGAAGTCGGACTGGTCCACGTCATTGTCGTCGTCGAGGTCGGCGGATGTGCAGGATGCGTCCGGCGGGCCGGCGTCGGCGCCGGTCATGCAGCCCAGGAAGATCGCGAGGTCGACGTTGTTCACCCGCTGGTTGCCGTCGAGGTCGCCGGGGATGGGACGGGGGTTGACGGTCAGGTAGATCGTGACCGCCCGGGGCGAATAGTCCGCGCCGGGCGCCGTCACCGTGATTTGGCTGTTGTACAACCCGGCGGCCAGCCCCGCGGTGGCGAAGTTGACCGCGATCGTGTCTGGCTCGCCTGCGTTTTCTCCGCCGGCCGGGGTCGTGCTCAGCCAATCGGCGTTGTCGGTGATCGCGTAGGTCATCGTGTGATGCCCTGTATTCGTCACGGTAAAACTGGCGGGCACGGCGTCCGTGCCCTGCATGGTTGTTGCCGTCAGCGAAGTGGTCGAAACCGCCAGCGCGGGCGTGGCATTCGCATCCAGGTAACCGGCCAGCCAGCCGGCGATCGGCTCCAGGTCGAACGAGGGCCACGTGGCGGGACTCCCGATCTGGAACAACGTCGAGCCCAGCACATACGGGTCCTTGCGGATTTGGCCGTCCCACCAAGTCAGCCAGGCCTCGTATTGGCTGGCCGTGCCGTTGGCCTGCCACCCGGAGCCGGTCGGACTGCCGCCGCTGTCGAAGCCTCCTTCGGTCAGGATGAGCGGCAGCGTTACCACGTCCGGGTACGCCTGGGCGAAGTAGTCGTAGAACTGGCGGTACCTCAGCGAGTACCAGATCTGAAAGCCCACGTCCGTGGACCAGTTGGGCGTATAGGCATGATAACTCCACGCCCCGCCCAACTGCCGGCACACCCGCAGGGCCGGCACGATCGCCGCCAGCCTCTGCTGCATCTCCGTCACCGTGCCCGCCGGATTGCCGACCGGGATGCTGAACGCGCACGGCTTGAAGCCCTCGGCGGCGATCAGCGGGGCCAGCGCCACCCAGAAATCGTTGTACCACGTGGCGTCCTGCACGCTGTTCCAGCACGGCGTGCTCTCGCACTCGTTGGGCCCCTCCAGATAGTCGATGGCCGCCCGGTCCGCCGCGGCCAGATTGTGTACCGCCGGCCGCAGAACGGTGTAAAAGAAGTCGTTTGCGCTCGCCGCCGGACTGTCCGCCAGGCCGTATGCCCGCGTCGTGTACACCCGCAGGACCACCCGCCCGTCCGGAGTGCCCGCCTTGTAGTTCCGGGCCGCCGCCAGCATCGGTGCCCACGTGTCGAGTATCTTCATCACCCGCGGATGGGCGTTGCCGATCTGCGCCACCCCGGCCGTGTTGTTCTGGATCAGATGAACGCCCAGCTTGCTCTTGCTCGGCGGCAAGGCCAGCACCGACGGCAACCAGGCGATCACGCCGATCATCAACGCACAGATGTTCTTCCCCAAACCCACCATCGCTCCGTTCTCGCCACCGATCAACCTCCCCGATCACTTCCATTGTAACGCATTCGAGTGCATCCTGAAACCCGTGTGCGACCGGCTTCCAGCCGGTCGGCTGGCAGGGTTTCAGGATGCACAGTCAGCGGTTTTTCGCCCGGAAGATGACAAAGCTCTGGCGGTCGAGGAAGTCGTAGGATTCGACGACCTCGTAGCCCGCTTCGCTCATCTCGCGCAGCAGGGTCTCCTTCGGCGTGTAGTGCCCGAGAAGCCGCATGAACTTGCGTCCGTCAAAGTCGATCACCGCGACCCGCCCTGCGGGCGCAAGGTCCCGCCGAAGACTGCGGAAGTAGCCCGGCCGATTGTGGATGTGGTGATACGTGTTGACCGTCAACACGAGGTCGATGCCCGCGTCGGGGAGGAGCGGATCGTCGGTGCGGGCGAGGATGATCTCCACGTTTTCCACGCAGGTCCCCGCAAGACGCCTGCGCAGGTACTCGTTCATGTCTTTGTCTACGTCCACGGCGAAGACCTTCCCTCGAGGTCCCACCGCGGGAGAGAGACGAACAGTGAAGTAACCGCTTCCGGCGCCGAGGTCGGCGATGCGATCACCCGGCCGAATGCCAAGCGCGCCGATCACTCGCGCCGACTGCTGCCAACTATCGCGCGAGAAGCCCTCGTATGCGAGGCGCCTGAGGGACGTGCAGCCGCTGACCAGGGGGATAGCGAGAAGCAGGAGAGCCGTGTACTGGGTCGCTGCCAAGGCTGTGGGGCAGAACCGAACGCGGTTCACGGGGTCCTCGGCTCGAGGGAACATTCGGTCAGGCTCCACGGCGCTCTGCCCGCCGTGTGGCGTGTGGCCCGCAATGCGCATGATACGTCTCCTCGCCTGCACGGATGTTTCAGCGTCCCAGGATTAGATGGGGCAAGCCCCAGTCTTCTTCAACCTGCTGCTCGAGAATGCCGGATCATGTTACCCGGCCGGGCAAATCTGGAGAGACGCAGGTCATTTTGACATCTGGCTTCAGCCGCCATAGTCGGTTTCCATGTCTCGACAGGCTCGCGTGGCTCCGGGTGGTCTGGTCTTTCACGCGCTCAATCGGGCCGTAGGCCGGCCGCCGTTGTTGGCGAAGCCCGATTCAGGACCTACCCGCCTCGCCCGGCTCCTGCTAGACTACCGCCTCCCCGGGTGCCCACGGGCAGGGAGTTGAGAAGCGCATGGGACATTCGTTGTGCGGTCTTCAACGGTCTGCGTGGTCAAGTGACGGCCTGGCTTCGGTCGGTCTGCTTGGTCTGGGCTGCGTGGCCATCGGGCTGCTTTCGATGTCGACCGGCTGCATCCTGGGTAACCGTCCGCAGTTTGTCCGCGGCGGCGACGATACCGCCCAGATGACGTACTACCTCGACGGGGCCGGCAACATGGGCTTCGGCTTGGAGACCGTGCCGCTGGGCCTCATGGACGGCGGCTACACGGGACAGGTGGACCACTTCATCTGGGCCACCTATCTCGGCCCGTTCATCGACCAAGTCAGCTACTCTCACAACCGCTCCCAGGGCCGGCGGCTGGCCCGCAAGATCCAGGAGTACCTCGACCAGCATCCGGGCGCGAGCATCAACATCATCGGCCTGAGTGCCGGCAGCGGGGTCGCCGTCTTCGCCGTCGAAAGCCTGGCACCCAAGCACCGCGTCGACAACCTGATCATGCTCAGTTCCAGCCTGTCCGCTGACTACGACCTCGGCCGTGCCCTGCGCTGCGTGCGGGGCGGCATCTACTTCTTCTGGTCGCCCAACGACCCGATCCTGCGCGGAGTGGTTCCCCTGGTGGGCACCGTGGATCGCGAAAACACGTCGCAGGTGGCCGGCGCGACCGGGGCGAGGCCTCCCGTTGCCGCCAGCCGCGAGACGCGCCAAGTCTACAGCCAACGGGTCCACAACGTCCGCTGGTATACGAACGGAATCGGCGGGCCGTTGCAGCTCCGACACGCCGGCACCACCGACCGGGCATTCATCCGCGATATGGTGGCGCCGATCCTCGTTCGCCGCCCGCTGCCCGAGAAGTCGCCGTCCTCGCGCCCCGGTACGCGGCCCCCTCTGCCGCCCACCGCGCGGCCGGTGCCCACCAGCGGGCGCGTGCCCTGAGCCTTCCTGCCGATCGGCTTGACTGCCGGTTGTGCACGGGTAAGGAC
>JACQVT010000828.1 GCA_016209665.1 Planctomycetota bacterium
ACGGCCACCATGGGATAGACGGTCTCCTCGCGGTCCACGTGAACGTCCATGACCACGGGGCCGGGGGCGGCCAGCATCCGTTGGATGGCGTCGACGAGTTCCTTGGGGTCCTTCACGTCGATGCCCACGCAGCCGAAGGCCTCGGCGACCTTGGCGAAGCTGGGGTTGACCATGGGCGTGGCCATGTACCGCTTCTCGTAGAACAGCTCCTGCCACTGGCGGACCATGCCCTGGTAGTGATTGTTGAGGATCACCACCTTGACGGGGATATTGTACTCGGCCACGGTGGCCAGCTCATTGCAGGTCATCAGGAAGCTGCCGTCGCCGTCGATGTCGATGACCGTTCGGTCGGGCCGGCCGACGGCGGCGCCGATCGCCGCCGGGAACCCGTAGCCCATCGTACCCAGGCCGCCGGAGGTGATCATCTGTCGCGGGTACCGCCAGCGGTAGAACTGGGCGGCCCACATCTGGTGCTGGCCCACGCCGGTGGTGATGATGGCCTTGCTCTCGGTGAGGCGGCTGAGTTCCTCGATCACCTGCTGGGGCTTGATGGTGCCGGGCGCCGACCGGAACTGGAACGGATACCGCTGCTTCCACTGGGCGATCTGCTCGAACCAGGCGGTTCGCGGCCGAGGCTCGATCAACGGCAGCATCTCGACCAGTACCGCCTTGGCGTCGCCCACGACGGGGATGTCGACGTCGACGTTCTTGCTGATGCTGGAGGGGTCCACGTCGACGTGGATGATCCGGGCGTGGGGGGCGAACGCGTCGAGTTTGCCGGTCACGCGGTCGTCGAACCGGGCCCCCACCGCGATCAGCAGGTCGCAGCCCTGGACGGCGTAGTTGGCGTAGGCACTGCCGTGCATGCCGAGCATGTGCAGGGTGAGGTCGCTGTCGGCGATCTCGTCGTACGCGCCGAGGCCCAAGAGCGTCGTGGTCACGGGGATGTTGCCCTTGCGGGCGAGTTCGCGCAGCTCGTCCGATCCGTTGGCCGAGATGACCCCGCCGCCGACGTACAGGACGGGGCGCTCGGCGGCATTGATGGCCTCGGCGGCGAGGCGAATCTGCCGATCGTTGCCCTTGACCCGCGGCCGATAGCCCGGCAGGTTCAACTCGCCGTTGTCCTGGTACTCGATCGCGCCCACCTGGATGTCCTTGGGCAGGTCCACCAGCACCGGACCGGGCCGGCCCGTCCGGGCGATGTGGTAGGCCTCGCGGATCACCCGCGGCAGGTCGCGGACGTCTTTGACGAGCACGTTGTGCTTGGTGACGGGCCGGGTCACGCCGACCACGTCGGCCTCCTGGAAGGCGTCGTTGCCGATGGCCGCCGTCGCGACCTGGCCGGTCAGGGCGACCATCGGGATGCTGTCCATGTAGGCCGTCGCCAGGGCAGTCGTCAGGTTGGTGGCGCCGGGGCCGCTGGTGACGATGGTCGTGCCTACTTTACCGGTGGCCCGCGAATAGCCGTCGGCCATGTGGCCCGCGCCCTGCTCGCAACGGGTCAGGATGAACTTGATCGGCGCGCCGTAGAGCGTGTCGAACGTCGGCAGGATGGCCCCGCCGGGATAGCCGAACAGGACCTCGACACCCTGCTCGATCAGGGCATCCAGGAGCAATTGCGAGCCCTTCTTGCGCACGGGCGGAGCGGGCGTGGCGAGAGGTGCTGCGGTCGGCTGCTGACCGGTGGATGGGCGCGGGGGCGCCGATGACTGCGGCTTGGTGGCCATGGTTTTCTCCTTTCCAATAGGTTGCCATGGTGGAACCCGTCGGAGTCACCGCAACAACGACGGGGGAGCACCGGCGATTAACCGGCCCTGTCGCAGGTCTCCAACGTGGATCCCCGGCCAGGCAGCTCCGTATGTATTCAGTTGTACGATCCCGGCGCCTGCGGCTCCGGAACCGTTGTGAGGGCGCAAGGCTCCCACAGGGGTAATTGTCGTCAGTCCGGGGCCAGGAATCAAGATCGGGCGCCGGGGGGCGGCCTGGATCACGCGAGGATCGGCTCGCGAGGCCCGTAGGTCAGCTTTCGGCCTGCGGCGGGGTGTAGACGGGTGGTCGGGATTCATAACCAATGGAACACCAAGGAGATAGGTGAATCGATTGGGGTTCGTTCATGTGAGTTCTTCTTCGTGCGTCGGGTCCTTCCCTTGTTCGGATGCCAGAGAACACATCAACAACATGACCGGTGCCCCGAGGTGCTCGCTCGCAGCAGCGCAGGGTACGCTAGCGGCATCACGGAGACGGATTCTGGTCAGACAGCCCGACGGGCGGGCTCATACTGAATCGGGGGCGGGGCTTGCGGCCTGTGGCGTGCGCCGTGCGACTTAGGACTTTGGGCTTGAGCGTTGGGACTCAGGGCGGGTGTGGAGTTGGTCGTCAGGAATGACGACCTCGGCCCGACCGTCACGATCCGGGAGCATCTGGAAGAACAGAGCCACGGGCGAGACGAGCATCCAAGCAGTGCAGGCCAGCAGGTTTTGGAGGTGATGCATGGCGGGGCCACGGATGGTCCTCGTGACGAGATCGACAGGATAGGGCCGCTTGCGGAAGCTCCGCACGCTTCTGTGCAGAGCAAGGACCTGCGCCACGGATTCGAACGGTGCAAGTGGGCGAATTGCGTCGAGGTCGTTGGCCGAATACCGGAGTCTCTTTGCTTTCGAGAGCCCGATTGAAATCGCCCCCGACGCGATTGCCGCGACAAAACTCCAGGGCAAGCTGACATGATTCAAGACTCGCCGAGCGGGATCGCGATGCCCTGAATGCGACCCGTGTCGATCAGAAGAGCATTCGCTTCCGGCTTTGTGAGGCTGCGCTGGAACCGGTGCGCTTCGTGCTGGTAAGAGCGATGATCGGAAGCCAGCCATCGCCGCGGTCATCCGAGGGGAGCCAAGTGTTGTTCGGCTCCCCGGTTGGGTTTACTAGTCGCGTCCCTGTTGTCGGCTCCCTTGTCGACTCAGCCGGTTCTTCCGACCACGCCGATGCCGAGCTGGACGGCAGGCCCGTTCGCGGAATCCATGCGTCACGCGGCAGGGCTACGAGAACTGGTTCAGGCAATTCCTCCCGGACCATCGGGGTGTACCGGCCGATGACGTCACGGTCGAGATGGCGCACACGACGCCTGTCTCCACTACAATGCCGCCATGGGCCGAGGCACCCGAGCGTTGAGCTTCTGGGGGATGATCTGGCTGAATCTGTTCCGACAGCGGGTGCGAACATCGCTGACGGTGGTCGGCGTTTCGGTCGGGGTCGTGGCGATCGTGGCGTTCGGCGCCATCGTGCGAGGCTTCTGGACATCGACCGACGCCTTCATCCACACCGGCGACACCGATCTGCTGGTTTTCCAGTCCGGCGTCGCGGCCGACCTGTTCAGCACGCTTCACGAAGCCCAGACCCGTGACGCTCTCGCGGCCGATCCAGACGTCGCCCAGAGCACTGCGTACTTGTGGCACGTCCTGCCCGTGGAGGACATGG
>JACQVT010000101.1 GCA_016209665.1 Planctomycetota bacterium
CGGGCGGCCGCGCCGGCCTCCTGTACGTTCCTGCCGTGGTCGATCAGGTTGCACAGCACCTGTACCTGGCCTTGCGGCTGCATGTCACCACCCATCACGCCGAAGCACAACCAGGGCAAACCGTCGCGGGTGACCATCGCGGGGATGATGGTGTGGAAGGGGCGTTTGTGCGGTTCGAGGCGGTTGGGGTGACTGGGGTCGAGCGTGAACAGCGTGCCGCGGTCCTGCAGGGCAAAACCCAGATCGCCGGGCACCAAGCCCGAGCCCCAGCCGACGTAGATGCTCTGGATGAGCGAGACGGCGTTGCGGTCCTTGTCGACGACGGTGATGTAGACGGTGTCGCCGCCCTGGGAAAGCCTGGGGTCGCCGGGCGGCACCCCGAGGGCGGCTCGGCTGGGGTCGATGAGGCGGCGGCGCCGATCGGCGTAGGGCTTGGAAATCAGCTCGGCGATGGGCAGGTTCTTCACGACGTCGGGGTCGGCGTAGAATCGGGCCCGGTCGGCGTAGGTGAGCTTCTTGGCTTCAACGAACAGGTGGAGGAATTCGGCGGAGTTGTGGCCCAGTCCCTTGATGTCGTAGGGTTCGAGGAGGTTGAGGATCGCAAGGACGGCGATGCCCTGGCCGTTGGGCGGCAGCTCCCACACCTCGTAGCCGCGGTAGGTCGTGCTGACGGGCTCGACCCACGTGGAGCGGTGGTCCACGAAGTCCTTGAGCGTGAACAGGCCGCCGTTGGCCTCGCTGAACGAAACGATGCGGCGGGCGATATCGCCATGATAGAAGTCGGCGGCGCCGGCTTCAGCGATGCGCTTGTACGTCGCGGCGAGGAAGCGGTTGGTCATCTTCTCGCCGACGCGCGGGGCCCGGCCGTCGCGGAGGTATGTCCGGGCGGCATCGGGGCTGGCCTGGAGCCTCTCTTCGGTCGCGATCCATTCGTTGCCGATGACCTCCGTGACGGCGAAGCCCTCGTCGGCGCAGCCGATGGCGGGGGCCAGAATCCGGGGGAAGCTCATCGCGCCGAAGCGGGCCCGCAGCGTCTCCCAGCCGTCGACGCAGCCGGGCACGGACCAGCTCAACGGCCCGCGGGTGGGAATCGCGCTGAGACCCTTGTCGCGGAAGAACTCGATGCTGGCGGCGTAGGGCGAGCGGCCGCTGGCGTTGAGACCGTAGAGCTTGCGCGTCTTGGCGTCCCAGACGATGGCGAACAGGTCGCCGCCGATACCGCAGCTCATCGGCTCAACCACGCCGAGGACCGCGTTCGCGGCGATGGCCGCGTCGATCGCGTTGCCGCCCTGCTTGAGAATGTCGATGCCGGCCTGGGCGGCGAGCGGGTGGCTCGTGGCCACCATGCCGTGGGTGGCCATCACGACCGAGCGTCCCTGGTGCGGGTTGCCCGAGGGGCGGTCGCCGGGAGCGGCCAGCAAGAGGGTCATGAAGCCCACGGACGCACAAGCGATCGTCACGCTCGACATCGTTGAATCTCCGAGAAGAGTCGGGCCAGAGACGCGCCCATCGCCCGGTCACGCGTCCAGCGCAGCGGATCGACGGCGCTCGAATCCCGACCTGGCCGGCATTATACGCCGGGCGTTGCGGTCGTGGAGCCACCGACGGGAATGCCCCGGCCCGACCGAAACGTGGGTGTTGGCACGTCGGCGAAGGCAGTATCATGCAGCAGCGATCGGGCGAGGGCCCGGGGGCACTATCGAAGGACACAAATGCCATGCACGAGAACGGCGGACGGATCGACAGGCGACAGTTCGTGAAGGGGGCGGCGATGGCGGCCTTCGGAGTGCCGGCGCTCGGGTCTCGCGCGGCCCGGGGCCAGGCGACGAGCAGCGCGCCCAGCGAACGGATCACGGTGGGTTTCATCGGCGTGGGCAAGATCGCCAACGACTATCACCTCGAGACGCTGCTGGGATTCGAGGATGTGCAGGCGGTGGCGGTGTGCGACGTGGACACCACGCGCCGGCTGCACGCGAAACAACTTATCGAGGAGGCCTACGCCACCGAGAGGCGTGACTACAAGGGCATCGCCGACTACAACGACTTCCGCGACCTCGTGGCCCGGCGGGACATCGACGCCGTCGTGATCGCGACGCCGGAGCACTGGCACGCGATCCCGCTGATTGAGGCCTGCAAGGCGGGCAAACACGTCTACTGCGAGAAGCCGCTGACGCTGACCATCGCCGAGGCCCGGCTGTGCATCGAAGCGGCCCGCAAACACAACCGCGTCGTGCAGACCGGCAGCCAGCAGCGGTCGAACGTGTTCGGCCAGTTCCGGCAGGCCTGTGAGCTGGTGCGGAGCGGCCGGCTGGGCAAGATTCGGCGGCTGACCGTGGGCGTGGGCGAGCCGAGCAAGTGGTGCGACCTGCCCGCTGAGCAGCCCGAGCCGGGGCTCGACTGGGACTTGTGGCTGGGGTATGCGCCCGAGCGGCCGTACAACTCGATCCTGAGCCCCCGCGGCGTGCACAAGCATTTCCCGGGCTGGCGGTCGTACCGCGAGTACGGCGGCGGCGGCATGACCGACATGGGGGCCCACCACTTCGACATCGCCCAGTGGGCGCTGGACATGGACCGCTCGGGTCCGGTGAAGATCGTGCCGCCCGACGATCCGAAGGCGGAGAGCGGCGTTAAGTTCTTCTACGCGAGCGGCATCGAGATGGAGCACGTCCGTAAGCGGAGCGGCTGCGTCTTCTTCGGCGAGAAGGGCACGCTGCACATCGACCGCGACAAGCTCGAGAGCGACCCGCCCGAGATCGTCAGCGAGCCGCTTGGCGCCGACGAGGTGCACCTTTACGAGTCGCCCGGCCACCACCGCGACTGGATCGACTGCATCCGCTCGGGCAAGCGGCCGGTCTGCGACGTCGAAGTCGGAGCCCGCTCGGCCACGGTCTGCCACCTGGGCAACCTGGCCTACTGGTATCGCCGGACGCTCCGCTGGGACCCACACAAGTGGGAGTTCGTCAACGACCCCGAGGCCAACACCCGGCGCGACCGCCCCCGCCGCGACCCGTGGCAGTTGCCGAAGGTGTAAGCGGAGGCACGAGGAACAGCGGGAGAATCATCGGGCCGGGCTTGAGGTCGGCGGCGGGATGCGGATCGTGTGGACGACCATGTTCTCGCCGGTGGCCTCGGGGCTGGTGAGGGCGACGAGTTCGCCGGCGGGGTTGATGACGTAGGCGGCGCCGCGACGCAAGCGGCGATTCTCGTCGTGGGCCGGGGCGTCGCAGGCCACGTACCAGACGCCGTTTTCCTTGGCCCGGGCGTAGGTGTAGGGCCGACGGCCGGTGGTGAGTTCATCGGGGTCGGTGCCGTTGGCGTAGGGGGCCAGGATCACCTCAGCACCGTTTGCCCGCAGCTTCGCGCAGATGTTGGGATGGACCGACTCGTAGCAGATGGCGATCCCGACCCGCAGGCCGCGGATGTCGAACACGTTCGCATCGTTGCCCGGGTCCCAGTGTTTCTCCTCGCCGGGAGCCAGCTCGATCTTGCGATGCGCGCCGAGGACGCCATGTCCGTCGACGATCGCCTGCGTGATGAAGGCCCGATCGCCGTCCCCCTCGGTCATGCCGACGCAGATGATCACGCTCAGTTCCCGAGCCAGGTCGGTCAGCCGCCGGACCGACGGGCCGTCGAGCGGTTCAGCGTAGGCGCGAATTTCGCGGCTGGCCCACCAGCCGCTGATGGCCGTCTCCGGGAACAGCACGAGGTCCGCCCCTGCCGCCGTTGCCCGCCGGGCCCAGGCCTCGATGCGGGCAAGGTTGCCCGGCACGTCGCGGGTGCGGCTCTCACACGAGACGGCCGCGACGGTGAGCTGGCGCAGCGGGTCAAGCCGGTTCTCGTGGTGCGTGGTCGAGCAACCCACCAGACCTGGGGCCGCGAAAGTCAGAACCGCCACCAATCGCCGCAAGTTGCCGATGTGCATTACGCTCCTCGCTCTGGCCTGCCGGGACGAATTGTATGGTCGACGCGGTACCCAGGCGAACGGATGATCCCTGTGCGCCAAAGATACCGCTTCCCTGGGGCAGCCAACGGCGATAGAATACTGGCGCGGTCCAGCCCGCGGCGCCGGGCCGCGTCCAACTCCGCAGGTCCTGGGATGGAGATCATACCATGCCTACCAGGAAGCCCATCCGCGCGGCGGGTTTTGCGGTCCTCATTGTTTGGCTCGCGGCCCTGAATCAGACGGCATCGGCCGTGGTGGCGCAGACCTCCACGGACGCTGCGCCGGTTCTCTACGCCCTGACCGAGGGCAGCACGTACCAGCACGGTTGCTTTCCTCCCTGCCGCTGCCCGATTTCAGAATTGGCCCGCGTGCAGGGAACGTTCGTGCTGACTCCCACCGGATTTGACGGCCTGTTCACCACCTACAAGGTGGCGGGCGTCCATTGGGTCGTGCCGCGGAGCGACTCCTTCCTGCGCATCTACGGTTCGGGAAGCTACCGGGTGGGCGGCGAGTTTGCGGTCATGCAGCAGCTCATCCTGGACCTGGTGATCGACGGTCAGCCCGTCCAGCACTTCGACAGCGGCCTGGTGGTCGGCGGCGGCGGCTTCCCGGCCATCGACGTGGTGATCTCGATCAACGGAATGGTGTGTCTGGATACCGTGATCCACGTGGTGGCCAAGCCTCTACCGGTGCCGTCGACCCTCTACCGGCTCGCCCGGGGCAGCACGTTTCAGCAGGGCTGTTTCGACTTCTGTGCCTGCCCGGTAACGCTGGAGATGCCGCTCCGCGGCACGTTCATCCTCTCGCCGGCGGAAAAGGACCCGCTCTTCGCCCACTACAAGGTTACACAGGTGAACTGGCGGGTGGTGTCCGAGGGCTGGCCTGTCCACCTGACCGGCTCGGGGACGTACCGGGTTGGGGGCGAGGTAGCCATCACGCACCAACTCCAACTGGACCTGTCCATCAACGGCGGGCCGGTGCAGCGATTCGACAGCGGCCTCGTGCCGGGCGGAGGATACTTCCCCGCCATCGACATTACGATCTCGACCGATCCCGCCGCCTGTTTCCGCACGATCATCCAGGTGCGGGCGCGACCCGCCGGCGACTTCAACCTCAGCGGGAGCGTCGACCAGGAGGACTTCGACCATTACCAGGCCTGCCTGACCGGCCCCGCGATCACCCAGGACGCCGCGGCCTGCCGTGACGCCGATCTCGATGGCGACGACGACATCGACCAGGAGGATTTCGCCATCCTCCAACGATGCATAACCGAGGAGAGGCTGCCTATCGACCCCCAATGCGCTGAATGAGGTCCGGCCGGGCGGGAGGAGCGGCATCGTTCCTCCCTCGGCCAAGTTCCCAATCCAGCTCCGCATTCGCGACGTCTCGCGGCCGCTTGAGTCCGCGCCCAACCTGCGGTAAGCATGCGCCGTCCAACTGCGGGACGGGGTGTGTCGGCCCGCGGAGGATCACGGGGTTTCCAGGGAGTTTGTCTCATGTCGAAAGTGATGGGCAGTTCGCGTCGTGCACTGGGAGCACTGGCGGCGGTTGCCGGCCTGGTGGGTGTCGTGATGGTGCTGCCCGGGGCCCAGGACCCGCCGTGGACCAGCGGCATCGACTGGCCGAAGCCCGAGGTGATCGATCCGGGGTCGCTGGGCGGCCCGCCGTCGGACGCCATCGTACTGTTCGACGGCAAGGACCTGTCGCAATGGAACGGGGCCGAGAAATGGACGGTCCAGGACGGTCACGCCGTCTGCGGGGGCAACCTGGCGACGAAGCGAGCCTTCGGCGACTGCCAGTTGCACGTGGAGTGGGCCTCGCCGGCCCAGGTCAAGGGCAGCAGCCAGGCCCGCGGCAACAGCGGCGTGTACCTGATGGGCTTCTATGAGATCCAGATTCTCGATTCGTATGACAACGAGACGTACCACGACGGGCAGGCGGCCTCGGTCTACAAGCAGCGGCCGCCGCTGGTGAACGTCTGCCGCAAGCCGGGCGAGTGGCAGAGCTACGACATCATCTTCCGGGCCCCGCGCTTCGACGAACAGGGCAAGCTGGTTCGGCCCGCCTACGTGACGCTGCTGCACAACGGCGTGCTGGTGCAGGACCATTTCGAGCTGCTGGGCCGCAGCGCCTACCGCCGGCCGCCCCAGTATGCCCCTCACGAGCCGAAGCTGCCGCTGCACTTGCAGTTTCACGGCTGTCCGGTGCGGTTCCGCAACGTCTGGATTCGCGAGTTGCCGGACGACGACGGCGAGAACCTGCTGGCGCCGCTGCGGGCGAAACTGAACGGCCGTTCGTCGAAGCCGTGACCCGCGTGCAACGCCCCCTCCCGACCCAGGTATCGGACGGCCCGAACAAGACAGCGGCCCACCGTGAGCGGCGGGCCGCGTGTGAAAGGTCGTCTCAAAATGTCACGCCTGTCGGCTTACTTGCGACGCCGAGACGCGACCAACGGGATCCCCGCCAGCAGCAGGCCGATCGAGGCCGGCTCGGGTATGGGGATGTGCCCTGAATCCGTCTTGACGACGTAGTCAATCAGGACCGTCACGGACAGGTTCGGCTGCGGGATGAAGTAGAAGTAGATGGAGTCGATCGTCTTGGCGCTACCTTCCAGGTTGGCGCTGCTGCCGCCGATGGCAGTGACCGCACCCCACTCACTCAGATTATCGAGGTTCCACTCCATCGCGTGCCACTGGCCGTCAGCGATGACGTCCTTCAGGACGCCGCCGACCATGGTCGCGCCAGTGTTGGCCGGGCTGTCGAGGTTGATCCCGAGCTTCATCCCCGTGGCCGTTCCCCCGGCGATCTTGTACCAGAAGCCGATGTACCCGTCCTCCCCCCCGCTGGTCGGCGTGAAGGATTGCTGGCCCGCGGGCGACCCGGCAGTGGTGACGCCGGCGAGGAAGCGGCACCGTGTCGGATTGGCGGTGCCGCTATTGAGGACCAGCTTCTCGGCACCGGCTCCCTCGAGTACCTCTCCCGCGGCGGTCGTCCGGTCGGCGGTCGACGTGGCGAGCACGTTCGAGGTGCCCGAGAAATTAGGGGCATATTGGAAGATGCCCTCGTTCACGTTGAAGTCGGCGAAGATGATGTCAGCCTGTGCGGCCGTGCACAGGAAGATCACCGCGCTGGCTCCAACTACCCAATGGATCGCTCTCATGCGGAATCCTCCTCCAAAAGACGTCCCGAACTCTCCCGTCCCGACTGGCGGGCCACGGGTCAGCCGATCACCGCGAACTGTCAACCGGCGAAATGCAATACTCGCTTGAGGGGATCACCCCTCCTCCTCGGCACAGTATACGCGAAGATGATATAAAATCATAGAGGGCACTTGCAGAATTCTCTCATGATCCGGCAGATTCCTATCACGGGCTGTGATATGACTTAAGTTGTGTATTGGCAACATGATATAATCAATCGTCCGCTCGGCGATCGTCCGGTCGGGTCCGATAGGTCATTCAGGCCGCCCGAAGCCGCAGGCAGGGCTCTAGCGCCGGGATTATGTAAAGTGGGGCCGGCGAAAGTTGATGAACGCTGTGCCCCCACCGGCCGCGGCGGGAC
>JACQVT010000825.1 GCA_016209665.1 Planctomycetota bacterium
ATGTTGGGCCGCGGCGGACGCCGGGATCTGCGACCATGGACGACCGGGCTGGTGGCCTACTTCCAGCAGCGGCGGGGATACTCGCTGCTGCCGCTCCTGCCGGCGTTGTTCGTCGATGTCGGCGAAAAGACGCCCGGCGCGCGCTACGATTTCCAGCTCACGCTGGCCGAGCGGCTCGACGAGGCGTACTACCGGCAACTGTCCGCGTGGTGCGACCAGCACGGCATCGCGCTCACCGGCCATCCCGCCGGAGCGACCGAGATCTATCCCCTGCGATACTTCCAGACACCGGGGCAGGACATCGTCTGGCGAGGGGTCGTCCCGGAGGGCCACCGGGCCCTGGAGGGCACCAACAGCGCCATCGGCAAGTGTTCGAGCAGCGTAGCCCGGCACGACGGCCGCCGCTTCAACAGCAACGAGGTGTACGGAGCCTACGGCTGGCAGTTGACGATGGAGGAGATGAAGTGGCTGGCCGACTGGCTGATGGTGCGCGGCGTCAACCGGCTCTACCCGCACGCGTTCTACTATTCGATCCGCGACTACCGCGTGAACGAGCGGCCGCCGGACCTCGGTCCGAACAACTTGTGGTGGCCGCACTACCGCCTGTTCGCCGACTACACGGCCCGGCTGTGCGGATTGCTGACCGACAGCCGGCAGGTGTGCGACGTCGCCATCCTGGCCGGCAACCACGACCTGCCGTGGCGGGCCGCCAAGTGGCTGTACCAGCACCAGATCGACTTCAACTACGTCGAGGACTGGCGGCTGATCCTCACCGCCGACGTGGCCGACGGCAGTCTGCGGGTCGGACCGATGGCCTACTCGCTGCTGATCGTCGACCAGGATGGCCCGCCCGCCGGCCCGATCGGCAAACGGCTCGAGGAATTGCTGTCGGCGGGGCTGACGGTTCGCCACTGCCGGGGCGAGCCGGATGCCGGCCTGGTGGCGGGATTGGCTCGCGACGTGCTGGTCGAGCCCGAGGTTCCCGATCTGCGATTCGTTCACCTCGTCAAGAACGGCATCCACTTCTACACCGGTACGTTACGCTACCGCACGACGTTCGCGCTCTCCCGCAAAACAGGGTCCCGATACGAACTCGACCTCGGCCAGGTGGGCGATTTCGTCGTCGCTCGGCTCAACGGCCAGGAGTTGCCGGCGCGGTTCTGGCGGCCGTTCTCGTGGGACGTGACGCCGGCCGCCCGCGACGGCGAGAACGAGCTGGTCGTCGAGGTGACCAACTCGCTCGTGAACCGCTACGACGCAAAGATTCGTCGACCATCCGGACTCTTTGGGCCGGTGCAACTGCGCGAGACAGGCAGCCAGTCGGCCAAGTGACTGCGTATCCGCCGCAGAGCGCGTGACAGGATCGGCGGGAGGTTTTCAGGATCAAGGCAACTTGTTGCTGTTCCTCCGCCACCTGTCAAAGGAGGATGCGTCAACAAGTTGACGCGGTCCTCTGGAAGCAATGCAGTCCGCCGATGCTGTTACGCACGCGCGCCATCCGATCACTGCCGCTGTTGTAAGGCGCGAAGCACCACCAGCCAGTCCGCGTAGAAACACGGCACGTTCAGTTCGTCGTGAAGCCGACGCAGCCGGCGGAGCAGTTCCTCGGTCAGCGGGCCCTGCCAGTGCTGGGCGGCGGGGTCGCAGTAGAAGATGCGGCAGCCGAGCGGCCGTCGCTCGCGGGCGTGGCACTGGCCGTCGTGCGCGTGCGGGCAAGACTCCCCGGTGACGGTGGGCACCTGCTCTTGCCTGCGATGGGCCAGGTAATACGCCACTTCCAGCGCGGTGACGTACAACCGATGTCCGTACTCGCCGAGGCGGCAGCAGGCCCCCCGGTTCCAGCACGTCGGTGAATGGGCGGCGATGCGGCGGTCGGCGTCGCCGTAGAATGCCCGCATGGCCGCCACCACCTCGGGGCGCTTGGCCGCCTGGTACAGCGCGTCCACTGGAATGTCGGGCTGGTTCACCACGTCTTCTGCGTGCGAATGGTTTCGATCTGCACGTACTCGTACTTCCTGCCGTTGTTCATGCCCGGGCACGTCTCGGCGGCGGCGGCCCAGTCCGCAGGGGTCTTGAGGTTCGACGTCCAGAAGGGCCACGTGCGGCATTGCAGCGGCCGGACGGAATAAATGCCGCACCGTCGCTTGCCGTCCCCGTCGGCCTTCAGAAACACGCAGTCGCCGTTGGGCTTCTCGGTCAGCGAGTACCGGAACCCGACTCGCCGCAGGAAATCCTTCGGCAGCCAGCCATCCTCGCGGCCGAGGTGCTCGGCGATCCGCTGGATTTCCTCCTGGGCGACCCACACGTATCCCGGCGCGCCGGTACAGCAGTTGCCGCACTCGGTGCACGCAAAATGCAGTCCCTCCTTATACCACCTGTCGCGGAACATGCACAACTCCCGGCCCTTGGCTCAGCCAGATTATAGGCTCGCGGTTTCCCCGTGGATCGAACGGCCCAGCGTACTCGTTGCACGTGAGGATATCAAAGATTACAACTGCCGTGGAATGAGCTACGAGCAGTGGCCATACCTGGGGGTCTTCGCCGTCCTGATCGCCGCGAGCCTCGGTCTGCCCATCCCCGAGGACATCCCGCTGCTGACCGGCGGGTACCTGTGCCACCTGGACGAGGCGTCGTTGTCGACCATGATCGTCGTGGGCCTGGTTGGCGTGCTCTCGGGCGACATCATCCTGTTCAGCATGGGGCGGCGGTTCGGGCATCATGTGGTCGAGCACCGGTTCTTCCGGCGGCTCGTCAACCCCCGGCGTCTGCTGCTGGCCGAGGAGTTGTTCACGCGGCACGGCGTCAAAATCGTGTTCGTCGGCCGGTTCCTGCCCGGGCTGCGGCCGATGATCTTCATGGCCGCCGGCGTGCTGCGGGTTCGCCCCTTGGTATTCATCGCCGTCAACGGAGCGGCCGCCTGCGTCAGCGTGCCGACGCTGATCGTGCTGGGGAAGATCTTTGGCGGGAGCCTCGAACAGATCAGACGCGACGTGCGCATCGCGAGCCACGGTATGGCGGTGGTGTTGATCGTGGTGGCCCTGGTCGCCGGCGCGATCTGGATGCACCGGCGGCAGAAGCGACTGATGGCCACCGCCCACGTGCCGCCGAAGGTGGCCCGCGAGCAACTGCCCGACATCCCGCCGCCGGTCGTCCATCCCCGCGACCACCGGCCCGCCGACCCGCCCACCGCCGGCAGTCCCCTCGAGGAGGAGGTTTGACGCGGCGGGCCTGCCTCAGTCGGCCAACAGGTCCTGGAGTCGCAGCAACAACTGATCGGCGCGATAGGGCTTCTGGATAAACCCGGTGAGGCCGCCGTCGGTCAGATCGCACGCCGTGTCGCGTTCGTCGTAGCCGCTGGAGAGCAGCACACGGGTATCCGGACGGATTCCACGGATTTGCCGCAGGGTCTCGCGTCCATCCATCCGGGGCATGGTCACGTCCAGCAGCACCGCCTGGATCTCTTCCGCGTGGGCTCGGAACAACTCCAGGCCTCGCTCGCCGTCCTCGGCGGTCAGAACCGCAAAGCCGCTGTCCTCGAGGATGACCTTGACCACCGTCCGCACGCTCTGCTCGTCGTCCACCACGAGAATGGTGCCGCCGACCTTGGGCTGCGGAGGCGAGGGCACGTCGCGAGGCCCTTCAGCGGCCGCCGGGCAGCCGGGTAGCAACACGCGGAACACGGTTCCCCGGCCGGCATCGCTGGTAACGTCGACCGTGCCGTGGTGGCCGCGGACGACGCCCATCACGGCCGCCAGCCCGAGCCCCCGGCCGGTCGCCTTCGTGCTGTAGAAGGGCTCGAACATGCGGGACTTCGTGCCGTCGTCGATGCCGCAACCGGTGTCCGAGACTTCGAGCAAGGCGTAACGCTCCGTGGCCCCGGCCGGGCTGCTCGGAGAATCGGCTACAGCGGCGTCCGCAGCGTCGACGACTCGGGTGCGGATCGTCACCATGCCTTCCGTATCGCCGATGGCTTCGGCCGCGTTGATCACCAGGTTCATCACGATCTGGCGCATCTGGGCGGCGTCCGCCTCGATACAGACCGGCGCGTCCCCCAGCTCATACCGGATGTGCACCCGGCGGGGGATTGAGGCCCGCAGCAAATGCCCCGTCTCCTTGATGATCGTCCGCAGGTCCATCGGCGCCACCACGAACCGGCCCTTGCCCGAATAGGCGAGCAACTGCCGGGCGAGGTCGGCCGCCTGCTGGGCCGCTGACTCGATGTGACGCAGCGGCTCCGCCAGGGGCTCCCCCCCGCCAACCATCCCGCGGGCCAGGCTCACGCTGCCCATCATTGCCGTCAGCAGGTTGCTGAAATCGTGAGCCACGCCGCCCGCCAATACGCCCAGGCTCTCCAGTTTCTGCGTCTCCAGCAGGGCCCGCTCCATCGCCAGCCGTTCTTCCTCCGACCGCTTGCGCTCCGTGATGTCCTTGGCGAACGCGAAGTGGTAGAACTCGCCCTTGTACTTTATGGCGCTGGCCGTGATTTCGACCGGAAACGTGCTGCCGTCCTCGCGGTGGTGAACGGTCTCAAAGGTCATAGACCGGCCCAGGCGGTTTACCTTCCCCCACTGTTCGGGCCATCGCTCCAGGGGGAAACCGGGATCGAGATCGCACACCCGCATCCGGAGCAGTTCCTCCCGGGTGTAGCCGAGCGAGTCGCAAGCCGCCTGGTTGACGTAGCAGAAGCTCGAGTCCTCCCGGATCCAGAACGTCGCCACGGCCGCGTTATCCATCGCGAATTGCGTGAGCCGCAAGGCGTCCTCGGCCCGGTGGCGTTCGGTGACATCAACTCCGACACCCCAGGCCGCCCATCCCGGCACCGCCAGGTCGGCCGGCGCGCTGGACCACGAGATGGTGCGCACGATGCCATCCTTGCCGGTGATCCGCCACTCCTGGTCGCGGCCTTCCGCCAGGCCGAACGGGACCGTCGACTCGTCGTCGGCTGGGTCCGCCCGTCGCGCCCGCAACACCGCGCGGGCCGCCGGATTGTCGACGATCTGCGCGGCCGGGTAACCGGTCGTCTGCTCGCAATGACGGTTCCAGACGATGATTCGGCCCTTACGGTCGAACGCGGCCACCATGGCCGGCATGTTCTCCACCGCCAGCCGCAGACGCTGCTCGCTCTCGCGCACGGCCGTCTGACGCTGCAAGTAGGCCTTCAGCATGACCGCCAGGCCCGCCGCCAGCAGCAGCCCGACGGCCAGGAAGAACTCATCCGTCGAGGTCCGGTATTGCTGGATCAGGACCGGCGTGGGAACCAGCGTCACCGTCCACTGACGATCGAGCACCGCCAGCGGATGACTGAACCGCAACGGGGACGTCTCCAGAGCGTCAGCCGGCCCCCCGACGTACAGATCTCTCGCCTTTTCCCCCTCATCCCTTCTCTCTTCGTCCCTTATCCTCAAATAGAAGTCCCCCCGGACCCCCTTCTCGAGGCAACCCGCCACCAGATTGTCCATGCGGAATACGCCGTTGACGAAACCTTCGAGCCGTCCGTCGCGGATGAGCGGGAAATAGGTGCCGAAGCCCCGGCCCCCCTGGAACAGATCGAGTGGAAAACTCGCCCGCGGCGAATTCGAGGCGACCGCTTCGTCCAGGACGCGGCCCAGACCTTTATGCGCCCGCAGGTCCCGGTCCTTCGCCGGCCGGTTCGTTTCCTCGGGCACTACCCATCGGATGAAGCCCTCCGCGTCGACCCAGTTGATGGCCTGGAAGCTGCCGAGTTCCGTCTGGACCATGTGCGACATTTCGGCGAACTGCTCGGGCGTGTTGATCTGGTGGCGAAGCCATTGCTGGGCCATCTGCCCCACGAATTGCAGACGAGAACGCAGAAAGCTCTCCAGCCGAAGCGCCACCTGCCGCGTCGTCGTCTCCGTCCGCAGGTTCAGCATCCGGTCTTCGGCGAGGCTTAGTTGCCGCGACGTGACCAGCAGCCCGGCGGCGATCGCCACGAACGTGATGGCGGCAATGGCGGTCGAATGTCTGGTCCAGTTCCGGCTCATCCAACGGCCCCGATCGGCCCATCCCCACGGCCGACCCATCGTAGCACAACCCGGATACCCCCGCACCGGGGCCCGCCGACGCGCCCGTGCCGGCCGCGGCGGCAAAGCCGCGCAGACCACTGGATCACGTCCTGACCGCCTATTCATCAACCCTGGTGGACCCGCTGGAACCTTGCCGTGTCGGGCCATCTCGATAAGCTGCCGTGTTCATGGGCGATTTGCCGGGGGGGGGGCGGCAAGGTCGAAAGGAGTGCTCGATGGTCCATCGAGGTGATCTCGAGGTGTCGATGAGTCTGCTCGGAGTCTTGCTTTCCGCGAGTGCCGTGTTCGCCGCGGACGAAGGTCGGCGGCCCAACGTCGTGTTCATCCTGACGGACAACCAGAGCGCCTGGACCCTGGGCTGCTACGGCAACCCGGACATCCGCACACCGAACATCGACCGCCTGGCTGCCCAGGGCATCCGCTTCACGAATTGTTTTAGCTGCAACGCGGTGTGCTCGCCCACGCGGGCCACGTGTCTGACCGGCTTGATCCCCTCGCAGCATGGCGTGCATTCGTACCTGGGCGGCGGCGCGCTGGTGGGGCCGGACGCCTATTACACGCTCGAGGAATTCCGAACGCTGCCCGCGATCCTCCACGAGGCCGGCTACATGTGCGGAATGACGGGAAAATGGCACCTTGGCGAATGCCTTCATCCGCAGGACGGGTTCACCGCGTGGGTCACCATGCCGACCGGCCACACGACCACCTTCTACGACGCCCAGGTCGTCGAAGACGGCAAGATTCGCAAGGAACCCACGTACCTGACCGATTTCTGGACGCGACACGCGGTCCGTTTCATCGAGCAGAACAAGGAC
>JACQVT010000826.1 GCA_016209665.1 Planctomycetota bacterium
GCACCATACTGGGTACCACCGCCGCCACGCGGACCCACGCGTGGGAACGCATCATCGCCAGCGGCCCGCCCAAGGAAGACACCACCGACATCGAGCTGGTGCTGCGGGTCGAGGGTGAAAACGCCGTCGCCTCGTTCGACGAGGTCCAGTTGATCCACTGGCCGACGTTCAGCGGCATCGCCCCTCTCGTCGCCACCCGCTTCGAGCAGCAACTGTTCATCGTCGACACGCTGCGGACGCTGCTCGCCTGGCCGACGCCGCGGACCCACCTCCATCACCTGTTCGGCAACTACCCGTGCACGACGCTCGACATCGAGGGTGCCGACCGCGACAACGCCGTGCCGTTCACGTTCCTCAACGGGCGCATCGGCGATCGCGTGGTCAAGACGGAATGCGACGTGCCCACGTTCGACTACAACACCACCGCCGACAAGTACGCCAGCGATTTCAACGCCCTGGCCCCGGACGCGACGGGCGTGCCGGCACTCTCCGTCCTGACGACACGGGACGAGAGGACCCTGTATGTTCTGCTCGTGAATCGCACGTCGGACCGGCCGATCGAGGCCGAGATCCGCTTCTTGGGCGCCCCGCTGGCCGCCCGGGGCGACGTGCGAACGCTGGCCGGCGCCGATTTCGACGTGCCCGGCGCGACGATCCGCACTGCCAGCTTGGCCGTCACCGACCCGCTCACCCACGTCGTGCCGCCTCACGCCGCCCAGGTCCTGACCGTCGGCTTCGCGGGACGAGAAGCGCAGTGAGCGTCTCCGGCAACGGCCGGCCTCGTGCAAGGCCCCCACCGATGTGCTAGCATACCCGCGCGGTCGACCGACCCGTGAACAGCAGAGGAGCGTCCCATCATGACTGAAAGCCGGGTCTCCACCCGCCGGCGCCGACTACCCGAAAGACCCGAGACGCGGGGGGAGTCCTCGGTTCCGTCCTCGACGCGACGCTCGGCGCCGCCCGCTCGGGGCGATCGTCGCTCCGTGTGGACCCGGTTGGACGCGATTGCCCGCAACCTGTGGTGGTCGTGGAACCCCGACGCGGCTGCCTTGTTTAGATACGCCGACCCCAAGCTGTTCCACGCCTCCACCGGCAACCCGATCGTCGTCCTGCGTGGACTCCGCGCCGGGCGCCGGGAGCAGTTGGAGGCCGACTTGGCGTTCACCACGGCGGTCGCCCGGGTACGCGGTCGCCTGCGCGATTACCTGAACGAGGAGACCTGGTACGACCGGACCTGCCGGCGGGCCCGCCCCGGCCGGATCGCGTATTTCTGCATGGAGTACGCCTTGCATGAGTCGCTGCCGTGGTACGCGGGCGGCCTGGGCGTGCTGGCCGGCGACCACCTCAAGTCCGCCAGCGATCTCGGTCTGCCGCTCGTCGCCATCGGCATCTTCTGGCACAAGGGCTACACGCGACAACGCATCGACGAGGACGGCAACCAACACGACCGGTTTCCGCACCTGCCGGTCAGCGACACGCCCCTCCGCGAGCTGCGGAACCGGAACCGTCGGCCCGTGACCGTCCAGATCCAGATGGGCGACGATCGCGTCCTCGCGGGGGCCTACCGGCTCGAAGTGGGCCGCATCCCGCTGTTCCTCCTGGACACCGACCGGCCGGAGAACCTCCCCCGACACCGCGCGCTGGTCGACGTGCTGTACAGCGGCGACCGGGACATGCGGATCCGCCAGGAGATGCTGCTGGGCATCGGCGGCTGGCAATTGCTCCAGACCCTGCGAATCCCGGTGGCCGTCTACCACCTGAACGAGGGCCACGCGGCGTTCGCGTCGCTGGAACGAATTCGGGAGGAGCGCAACCGCGGTCGCACGCCGTTCGCCGACGCCCTCCAGGCCGTGCGCCGGACCACCGTCTTCACGACGCACACCCCGGTCCCCGCGGGCAACGAGGAGTTCGACCCTCACCTGGTGAGCCGCTACCTGTGGCGCTATGGCCGGCTCATACGGATTGCCCACGAGGACCTCGAGGACCTGGGCCGCGTGAAACCCGGAAACAAGCGCGAGCCTTTCGGCATGACGCCGCTGGCCCTGCGGACAGCCAAGTACTGCAACGGCGTCGCCGCCTTGCACGGCGAGGTCGCCCGCCGGATGTGGCAGCGGGTCTACCCGCGCGAGCCGGTCGAGAAGGTGCCCATCGGCCACGTGACCAACGGCATCCACCTGCGGACGTGGCTGCACCCGCGGATGGGCACGCTGCTCAACGAGTTCCTCGGCGAAGGGTGGGAGGATCGCCAGGACGACCCTGCGCGGTGGGCCGGCATCGCCGAGGTTCCCGACGGCGTGCTGTGGAAACTGCACGTCGCCCTGAAACACGAACTGGTCGAGGCGTGCTGGCGGCATCCGCCGCACACCGCTCGCGACCCGGCGACGCCCGCCGCGGCGCTCGACCCCGACGCCCTGACCATCGGTTTCGCCCGGCGATTCGCCCCCTACAAGCGGGCGGCGTTGATCTTCACCGATCCGCGGCGGCTGGCCCGCATCCTGAACGACCGCCGCCGCCCCGTGCAGATCATCTTCGCCGGCAAGGCCCACCCCGCCGACGCCGACGGCAAGGCCATCATCCGGCGGATCGTGCGCTTCAGCCGCGAGCCGCGGTTCCGCGGCCGCGTCGTGTTCCTCGAGGACTACGACATGGGCATCGCCCGCCACTTGGTCGCCGGCGTCGACGTGTGGCTCAACAACCCCCAACGGCCGCGCGAGGCCAGCGGCACCAGCGGCATGAAACCCGCCCTGCACGGCGGGCTCAACCTCAGCATCCTCGATGGCTGGTGGCCCGAGGCCTGCAACGGCAAGAACGGCTGGGCCATCGGCCGGGGCAAAGACCACAACGATACCCCGGCCACCGACCGCCGCGACGCCGACGATCTGTATCGCATCCTGGAACGCCAGGTCGTGCCCCTGTACTACGACCGCGACGAGGATGGCCTGCCCCATCGCTGGATCGCCCGCATGAAGAACGCCATCGCCACCATCCCGGCGTTCTTCAACACCCACCGGCAAGTCAAGGAGTACCTGACCCACTACTACGTGCCCGCGATGCGCAACGCCGCCCGGGCACCGCAGGAGGTCTCGAATGCCGCTCCGTAACATCCTGGTCGGCTTGTGTGTCTCATATACGGCATCGTGGGTGGCCGCCGCCCCCGGGCCGCGCAACATCGTGCTGATGATCGGCGACGACCACGGCCTGGAGGTGGGCTGTTACGGGCATCCGGTCATCCGCACGCCCTCGCTCGACCGCCTGGCCGCCCTGGGCACGCGGTTCGCGAACGGCTTTGCCGCCGTCTCCAGTTGCAGCGCCAGCCGCTCCACGATCTACACCGGCCTGTACACCCACGCCAACGGGCAGTACGGCCTGGCCCACGCCGACCACAACTTCGCCTCGTTCGACAGGACCCCTTCGCTGCCCACGCTGCTGGGCAAGGCCGGCTACCGGACCGCCGTCCTCGGCAAGCTCCACGTCAAGCCCGAGTCGGTGTACCCGTTCGAGGTCTGGGCTCCCGGCACCAATCCGCGCAGCACGGTCAAGATGGCCGAGGCCGCCCGCAAGTTTCTGGCCGATGCCGGCCCCAAGCCGTTCCTGCTCGTGGTCGGGTTCACCGACCCCCACCGGGCGGGAGGCCGGGGTTTTGCCAACGAGGGTGACTATCCCGGCGTGCATCCGGCCCGCTACGAGCCGGCCCGGATGGTCCTGCCGCCCTTCCTGCCCGATGCGCCCGAGGTCCGGGCCGAGCTGGCCGAATACTGCCAGTCCGTCAGCCGCATGGACCAGGGCATCGGGGCCGTCCTGACCGCCATCGAGGAGACCGGCCACAAAAACGACACGCTGGTCATCTACCTGAGCGACAACGGCATCCCGTTCCCCGGGGCCAAGACGACGCTGTACGAGCCCGGCATCCACCTGCCGCTGCTGATCTCCAGCCCGGCCCAAGCCCAGCGCGGCAGCGTCTGCAACGCGATGGTCAGTTGGATCGACATCGCGCCCACCATTCTGGAGTGGGCAGGCGTTCAACCCACCAAGGCCATGACCGGCCGGTCGGTCCTGCCCATTCTCGACCAGCAGGACCCCGCCGGCTGGGACACCGTCTTCGCCTCGCACACCTTCCACGAGGTCACGATGTACTACCCCGTGCGCATGGTCCGCACCCGCCGGTACAAGTACCTCC
>JACQVT010000829.1 GCA_016209665.1 Planctomycetota bacterium
CCCGCCGACGCCGACGCCGAAACCCGCCGTCAGCAGATCCGCCGCTCGATGGCCGAGTTCTTCAAGCGCGCCACCCCCATTACCGGCGCTGCCCCTTCGTACGCCCCGTCATTCACCCCGCGCCGCGCCCACCCCGGCATCTCTGGTGTCCCTGAGACCCCCGCCGAGCCGACCCGTCCCGGCCCCGTGGACGCTCCGCCCCAACCCGAGTTGCGCACTACGGACACGGCCGACGCCCCCCCGGGTTCGCCCGGCCCCGTCATCCAAATCCATCGCTGCTACCTCGTCGCCGAGACTCCCGACGGCCTGCTCATCATCGACCAGCACGCTCTGCACGAACGCATCCTTTTCGAGCAGTTGTCCCAGCAGTTCACCCGCGGCCCGCTGGAGTCCCAGCGCCTTCTGCTGCCCGAGATTATCGACGTCTCGCCCGACCAGGTCGCCGTCATCGAGTCCCACGACGACACGTTGCACCGCATCGGCCTCGAACTCAGCGCCTACGGCCCCGGCTCCATCGCCGTCCACGCCGCCCCCTCGCTTCTCCGTCCCGAGCGCACCCGCGAGTTCGTCCGCGACCTCATCGACCGCCTCACCGACCGCCAGGCCCCCGCCTCCACCGAGCTGCTCGTTAACGACCTGCTCGCCATGATGGCCTGCAAGGCCGCCGTCAAAGCCGGCGACTCCCTGACCCCCGACGAGATCGCCGCCCTCATGTCCCAACGCCCCCGCGTCGATCGCTCCACCAACTGTCCCCACGGCCGGCCCACCTCCCTCCGCCTCACCATCGCCGACCTCGAACGCCAGTTCAAACGCACCGGCTTCTGATCCTTTTATTGGGACCGGCTTGTGTGGCACCGGCTTCCAGCCGGTCATTCTGATGTGGGACCGGCATCTTGCCGGCCGCTTTTCCTTGGCGCACCGGCCCGCCCGGTCCGTAAGGTACTCACGTCGCCGCTCACGGGGCGCCTTGGTTCTTCAGCAGGTCCTCGGCCTGGCGCGTGCGATCGGGAATAGCTCTTCGAGGTCAGACTCCGCCCGGTGGGAGAGTCGCACTTGTCGGCTCATGTTGGGTTTTTCATCACGTCGACAGCTCTCGCACGAGCGCGGCCCAGAATGGCTTCCAGCCGACCGCGGGTAAGCTCGCCAGCATCGCCGTCGTCGAGTCCCTCGAGCAGCTTGCGCTCAACCTGCCGCCGGAACCGGTCCAGAAGCCCGGCCGGCAACGACGCCTCCTCCTCGGGTGCCAGTTCGCCCTCGGCCAGCCACTTGAGGAGGAGAGGGTCGAACCGCTCGTGCTCCGCCCGCCGGCGATCTTCCCGGATCAGGGAACGCACATACTCAGTCGGGGTGCTAAAGCCGGCTTCTTGGGTCCGTTGGTCCACGAACTCCCGCATGTCATCCGGCATCGGGATATTCAACGAAGCCATGCTAATAGTATAGGTTTCGTGACAATATTCGTCACTATTCGTCACCGCCGCCTCAGCCGGCAGGCTCCATCGATGCCCGGTCTTGATTCGCCGGTCCCCCCGGGTCGATGGCTGCGTCTGCTGTCTCGGCGAGGGGTTCCAGGACTATCTTGAGACATGGTATACTTCCAAGCTGAGTTCCGGTCGATTGCGGGGAATCTCGGAGGTGGAAGCAATGCGCCTTTTCCCGGTCGTGATTCTGGCTCTGTCACTCTATCCGTTGACCGCCGTCGGCTCGCGCCCCGTCCTGTGGTACCCGCTGGAGCGGAGCGGTACCCAGACGGACATCGGCACGGCCCCGCAGGCCAACGGAACCCTGACCGGCTCGGCGGTCATCCTCTCGGGCACCAGCCCCAACAGCTATTCCTGCGCATCGCTGGACCTGACCGCCCTCCCCCCCGGCAACAATTACCTCACCTCCACCGTGGACGTGCAGAAGCTCGACGCCCTCCCCGAGCTGACGGTCACGCTGTGGGTCAACCTCCGCGCCGCCCCCGCCGATGGGGACTGCCTGGTCAGCGACATGCCCTCCGGATTCCCGCCCGCCGGCCAGGGCGGCTGGGAGCTGCGCATCGTCAATGCCCTGGGCGGCGAGCCCATCTCGACCGGCCTCTTCAGCCTCTCGTTTGAAGCCCTCAAAGCGATGGGCAGTTCCAACATCATCCTCGCCGGCACCTCGACGACGACGGGGGCGTCCAACCAGTGGATGTTCTTCGCCGCCACCTATGACAGCGCGAGGGTACAGCGGTTCTATCAAGGCAAGACCACCGCCGCCGTCGCCCAGTTCGGATTCAATACCATCTTCGACCCTGACGACTATCTGCGCGACAACAGCGCCGCCCTCCGCATCGGTGGGGCCTCCTCCGAACCCACCACCGACCGCACGCCGCCGGGGTGGATCGACGATGTTCGCATCTACAACAACGCCCTGACCGTAGCCCAACTCGACCAGATACGACTTGAGAACATGTCGACGGTGAACTTCAACACCGTCCCGAGCTTCTTCTGGCTCGGCGACCTGCCGGGACGCGGCTGCTACAACGTCGCCGGAGGCATGTCCCGGGACGGCACCATCGTGGTCGGCCAGAGCCTCAGCGACGTCGGGTTCGAGCCCTACCGGTGGATCAACGGCGCGTACACCCCGCTCGGTCTGCTGCCGGGAAATGGTCTCTCGGGTCAAGGCCTCGCGGTCTCCGAGGACGGCTCCGTGGTCGTGGGCCTCGCCTCCACGCCCGATACCAGCTACCAGGGTTTCCGGTGGGTCAACGGCGCGCTCAGCCCCTTGCCCGATCTGCCTGGCGGCGAGATCGTCAGCGTCCCAGCCGGGATCACGGCGGACGGCACCACCGTCGTCGGCTACTCGGCCGATGGAACCGGATACGAGGAGAAAGCGGTCCAGTGGGTCAACGGCGCCCTGCAGCAGATCCCCATCCCTGACAGCACCGAGAGCTTCGCCAATGACATCTCGGCCGACGGCAGCGTTATCGTCGGCTCGAGAGTCCTGGCCTCGGGAGACTCCGAGGTGTTTCGATTGGACGACGGCCAGCTCACCACGCTGCCCGATCTGCCCGGCGGCCCCGTCGTCGCGGCGGCGCAGAAGCTTTCGGCGGATAAGAAGGTCATCATCGGCCGCAGTACAACCGGCATCAACTTCGAAATCGAAGGGGCCCTGTGGCGCAACGGCCTTGTGATCAACATGGGCGACCTGCCCGGGGGTTTTGTCTACGGCCTGCCCCAGGGCGTCACCCGACATGGAACGTTGGTCGTCGGAGCCGGCTTCGTTGCCGGCAACACTTCCGAGGCGACCATCTGGGACCGCCATCACGGCCTGCGCCGACTGGCCGATGCCCTCCCTGCGGACTACGGATTGGACGTGACGTACTGGTACCTTCAGTCGGCCGTCGGCATTTCCGACGACGGCTCCGTGATCGTCGGCTACGGCAACGCCCCCTCCGGCGTCGTCGCGAGCTGGATGGTCCGGTTGCCCGCCCTGCCCGCCATCGCCGACTTCGACCACGATCAAGACGTAGATCAGGACGACATCGACCTGTTCGCGGCCTGCGCCACGGGCTCGCACGTACCGTACAACCCCGTTGCCCTGCCCTCCGGCTGCACCATGCCGCCGGACCTGTACGGATTCATCGAGCCCGACCTCGACTGGGACGGCGACGTCGACCCGGACGACTTCGCCGAGGTCCAACGCTGCTACAGCGGCGAAAACCAACCGCCCCCGCCTGACTGCCGGGGCTGACCCAACCCACCGCCGTGCTGACTCGGAGACACTTGTGTGGGACCAGCATCTTGCCGGTCGTTCTTGTGTGGGCCCGGCCTACATCCGCTCCCGCCCGCGACGGCGATGACGGGAGGAGGAAGTGAGCACCGTGCAGACAAAGCACAGCCACTCTGCTCTTCGACGACACCTCTTTGCCAGCAGCCAGCTTAGCCACCGATATCCGAGCAAGCCTTTTCGGACAAGCCCTTCGGGACGTGGAGTCGCCACTCTTTGATGTGGTCTGTTCTGCCCATTCCGTGCGCGAGGTAGAAATCGAACTCCATTGAACGCCTGTGCGCGCTCCAAACTGGCCTCAGCGGGGACCATTCGCCGGCTCAGCCGGGGCCTCTACGAGTATCCAAGAAGCAACAACCAGTTGGGTGGACCACTGGGTCCCGACAGCGATCAGGTCGCCCAAGCCATTGCCCGCCGATACCGTTGGCGTATCGTCCCTGACGGAGCATCCGCAGCGAACATGCTGGGGCTTTCCCGCCAGGTGCCGGCCCGCATCACTTATCTTTCCGACGGGCTGACCTGCCGGATCAAGGTGGGTCGGCTGACGATTGCCTTCAAACACACCCGTCCTAAGCAGATAGGCGCGGCAAATCGTCCGGGGGACCAGGTAATGGACAGTGTCGCCCAAAACACCGCCGAGTTTCGGGCGGATTTGTTCCGCGAGACGGGCAATCGCATGGGTCTGCCCGCTGCTCTGGTGGAGAAAGACTTCTGGGTGTGCTGGACACTACAGCAGTTGTTCGGCATCGAACGTCGCGGTCGACCGCCGACGGAGATGGTCCAGGGCGACCGCCAGCACGATCACCGCCTGCCCCGATCACCATCTCCTGGATCCACGTCGGCACGCCCACCTGCGTGCAGCCGGTGCGCAGGAACGCCATGATCAGCGCTCCGACGAGCGAACCGAACGCTGACCCCTCCCCGCCGGCCGGGCCTCAACTTCCGCAGTCCGGATCGGCCGGATGGTCCGTACCGCTGTAGCACCGCTGGAAAACGGCGAAGTCGTTCATGTCCACGTCGTAGTCGCCATCCAGCCTGGCTCGGTTGCAGGGGTCCGGAACAGGGATGCGCGGACCGGCCGCACAGGCTGCAAATGTGGTGAAGTCGGAGGCGTCAACGTCCCCGTCCTGATCGAAATCGCCCGGGATACGAGGGGGGCAGCCTCGACTGTCCACCGTGGCGCCGGGTACGGTTCCGGGGCACGAGTCGATGCAGTCGACGACGCCGTCGCTGTCTTCGTCGTCTTCCGGTACATCACACCCGCAGATGCCCGGTGAGGTCTTGGTCGCGTCACCCGGACAGATATCGTGGCAGTCGGCCGACTGGTCCCCATCGGTATCGACATCACTGAACTCGCACCCGCACAAACCGGGTTCGGTTTTGTCCGGATTGTCCGGACACCCGTCAACGCTGTTGGGCACGCCGTCTCCATCCCGATCTTCGTCGCATGCATCTCCGCTGCCGTCGCCGTCGGCATCCTGCTGACTGGGATTGCCGGCTCCAAGGCAGTTGTCACAGACGCTGGGCACGCCGTCCGAATCACCATCCAAGCCTGGCTCCTCGTCATCC
>JACQVT010000102.1 GCA_016209665.1 Planctomycetota bacterium
CGACATCATCACCGACCTGGCGGCGATGATTCAGGGCGGCCTGGGCGTGGCCGCCGGCGGCAACGTCAACCCCACGGGGGTGAGCATGTTCGAGCCGATGGGCGGCAGCGCCCCCAAGTACACCGGCCAGAACGTCATCAACCCCATCGCCGCCATCGCCGCCGCCGGCATGCTGCTCCGCGTGGTCGGCGGACAGAAGAAGGACGCCGCCGTCGAGCGGGCCGGCAACCGCATCGAGGAAGCCATCAAGAAGACCTGCCCCAAGATGAAGTCCCAATCCGCGGGCAAGATGGGCTACGGCACCCGCCAGGTCGGCGACCTGGTCTGCGCGGCCCTGTGAACCCGCCCCAGGCGTAGGGGCACGGCTCCCGTGCCAAAAACTTGCCCGCGTGGTATACTGGGTACCATGCAACCAGGCATCTCGTTTGACCGAGAACAAGAGACGCCAGAGGCCAAGGCACGCTGGTTCCAGTCCCTCTCCATCGAGGAGAGAATGGAGCTTTTCTGCGCTTACACGGACCTCATACTGTCAGCGAGGCCACGGATCGCGGACCTGAAAGATGCTGAACAGGCTTCAGAGCGTATTCGCATCCTCTCCAAAGAGGATTTGATCATCTCCAACCAGGCCGCGGGAAGGCCCCGAGACCTGGAGGACGTGCGCGCGCTGCAAACCGGTGGCGAAGAAGCTTGAATGCTCGCTGGGGCGCACCGCGGTGGCCATCAGGACTCTGGTGTCGCGCCGGATGGATGACGTGATCCGCCCGGCGCCCGGACCATATCCCCCTGCGGCTGGGCAGTTTGGCCCGAGGGGTGGGCGGGCCTCCCAGAACTCGTGTATGCTGCTATCCGGAGATCGACTCTGACCGATGGATGAGGGCTCTGGCATGTCTCGTTTGCTGAAGTTGGCGGGAGGGCTGCTCGCAGTCCTGCTGTCCCTGTTGGCACTCGGCTGTGCGGAACCGTATCGGCCGCAGAAGGTATTGATGGTCGTGGGTGGGGCCCACCACGATTACGTGGGGCTGCCCGTGGCCCTGGCGAGCCGGCTCAACGGGCGAGGCGACGTTTCCGTCGAAGTGACGGACGACCTACCCGCCTTGACCGCCAAAACGATCGCTCCCTATCGCGTGCTGATCTTCAACACGTGTCATCGGCCGCCGCTCAACGACGAGATCAAGCATGCGATCCTCGATTACGTGCGGGCGGGCAACGGTCTGGTGGTCGTGCACTGCTCGCTGTGGAGCTATTACGACTGGCCCGAGTGGACGAAACTGATCGGCGGCCACGTGGAGACGCACGACAAGTACGGCACCTACGAGGTGGTGGTGCTCGATCCGGGCCACGCGACGATGCTCAGCCTGGGCAACCGGTTCATGATCACCGACGAGCCCTACCTCGTGGATGAACGGGACCCCGACGCCACGGTGCTCGTCGAGACGGCCGAGCCCCGCCACGACCGCGAGGGCCGCCTGCGCCCGGGACCCGACCCGCAGGTGTGGGTCAAGCGGCACGGCCAGGGACGCATATTCGTCACGACGTTCGGTCATGACGCAGCCGCCCAGGAAAGCGAGTCATTCCTCACCCTCCTGCACAACGGCATCCGCTGGGCGGCCGGCCTGGCCGGCGACACCGTTCACAACAAGCTGACCAAATCCGAGGAACAGGCCGGGTTCGAGCTGCTGTTCAACGGCCGCGACCTCGCCGGATGGCGCGGCGACCCGATGCTTTGGAAGGCCGAGAACGGTGAACTCGTCGGACGGGCGGCGGACCTGCCGCGCGACAGCATGATGGTCTGCGGCAGGCCGTTCCGAGATTTCGTGCTGCGGCTGTCGTTCCGCCTGATCCAGGGCAACAGTGGCGTGCAGGTCCGCAGCGTGGAGCAACCCTCCGACGCCGTGCGACCGCTGACCGGACCGCAGGTCGAACTGGTCGCCGGCAAGTGGGGCAGCGTGTTCGACTACGGCGCCGCCGACAAGCGCGAGACCGGCGGCTTGCTCCCCGCCGACGCCAAAGTGGTCGTGGACACCGGCTGGAACAACGCTACGATCGAGGCGGTCGGCTCCGAGATCACCGTCACGATCAACGGTCTCACCACCGCCCGATTCAGACACACCGGCAACGACGCCCGCCGGGAGGGTCTCATCGGATTTCAACTCCATCGGGGTGACACCACCGAAATCCGCTTTCGCGACATCCGCATCCGCGCGCGGCTGCCGAAGGAACGCTGAACACAGGCCCGTCCCGTCGGCGCAGATCCTGCGCGTTGCACGCGCAAGTTTAGCTATCTAATAAAGTTAAAGCGTTTAGCCACCGCCCGCCGATAGCATCATCCGATGGCGGCCAAGGTGTCAGGCCGACCAGACAGGTAGCGTTGATCTGTCGGGAAAAGCCATGAGCAAGCGAGAAACCATCGACCGCATCCGCCAATTCAATCCCACCGCCCGCCCGGAATTCCTGGCCGCCTTCGAGGAGGCGGAACTACTCGCGTATCTTCATCAGCTACAGGAAGTTGACCGTGAGCAGCAGGAACGTCCCACCCGATCGCCGCGCGAAGCGATGGCCCTGGTGTCCGCGTAAGTTGCGATTGAGCCAGGATTTGGAATCGCTATAGCTAGAGGCGGATACCACATCTAGTATCTCTTGGCTTATGGAATACTACTAACAGTATGTCTGGATTGGGCGAGTTTTCGTCAGAGCACCGCAAATTGCTAAAGAAGGTCCGAGAGGATCGTCGATAACAGTACTGTCGCAAGGATTGCCGCGACGAGCGAGACGGGCCAAAAACCGAGCGGCCAGGAGATCCCAAGATTATCAGGACGTCGCGGCATGGGTTTTCACGGAGGAATGCCTGAGGAACGCGGGCAAGGACGTGCGTTGCGTCCAGGCCGGGAGCGACCCGACGGAGGTTGGGGGGCTTCCAGATGAGAACGTGCTCACGGAAGATCACCCTCTGATCGACCTGAGCGAGCAGGGACAACAGAGCCCATGAACGACATTCCTCCGATTCAGTCAGCAGGCCAACTCGCGACCTCCGCCCCCCAGCGGGTTTCCCCAGCCAAGCCCGTGGTGTTCAGCGAGCCGGGCGGAGACGAGTTGGACATTTCCGAAACCGGGCGGCTTCTCAGTTCACTCGGCCCCGATTCGGGCATCCGTGCCGAAAAGGTGGCCGAAATCCGCAGAGCGATTGCCGAGGGCACCTACGAGACCGACGAACGTCTTGAAGTGACGGTGGATCGCTTGCTGAACGTACTGCGGTCGACGAACGTGCCCGCCTAAGGATCTGGCCATCCAGGCACGGCCAATTCTCGTACCAGCGGCCGTGGATCCGGGGGCCGCGGCCTCTGCCTGCCCAGGTTTGACGGCTGATCGGCTTATCTTATAATCCGATCCTGGTTCGATAGAGGTCGTGCTGAGCGTGGGCGTTCCCCCGTGGTGCGTTGTGGCGGGGTGCTCGCGAGCACGTAAGCGCCGTGGTTTTGCCGTGCCTGGCCCATGCCGAGGATGCCGCCGAGTCCCCCCTGTGGGCGGCGATCTCCCGAACGGAGGTTTCGAATGCAACGATGGTGGCTGGGAGGTGGTTGCTCCATCGCTTGTGGTGTTCTGATGAGCGTCTGGCTGTTGGCGTGCGCGACTGCGCACGGGCAGGAGGCGGCCGATGACGCGAACGCCGCGACTCCGGAAGCGCCGGCGGAAGCGAACGCTGAGCCGGGCGGCGCGAACCCGCCCGACGCTGCGGAACCGCCGGCGGAGACCGTTGCTGCCGAGGCCCCAGCCGCGTCGTCGTCGGCCGATGGCCTCCGCGCAGACTTTGTCAGCTTCCTGCACTTTGCATCGATCGGTCAGTTCGATTACGCCCAGGCCCACGCGAAGAGCCTGTTGCAGCGGCCGGACGTCGCCCCCTTGTCGGCCGAGACCGCCGAGACACTGGTCGCCCTAGCGCGGGAGCGCCCCAAGGCCATCGACACGCTCATCCTCCTCATCAACAACAGCACGATCGGCGAGGAGGCCGGGAAGGTCATGGCCCTCATTCGCGAGGCCCATCGGCGAAAGCGGATGGATCCCGACCAGATCGCTCGAAGCATTGCCATGCTCGCCGGCGGTCCCACCGACCAGGCCACCGGGCTGGAGCGCCTGATCGAGTCGGGAGAGTACGCCGTACCGGCGATGCTCGCCGTCGTCGCGGACTCGCGGCAGAAGGGCTTACAGCCCTACGTGATCCAGGCACTGCCCCGTCTGGGCAAGCCGGCCGTGAATCCGCTGGCCGCTGCCCTGCGGGTGCGTAACGAGGTGGTCCAGCAGGTTGTGGCCGAGACGTTGGGACGGCTCGCCTATCCGCAGGCACTGCCGTATCTCAAGCGACTCGCCGGCGACAAGGATGCCAACAGTACCGTCCGCCGGGCGGGCGAGGAGGCCATCCGGTCGATCGTGGTGAGCGACCCCAGGATCAAGGACGCACCGGCTTCGCAACTGTTCGAGGAGCTTGCCGAGGGCTACTACGCGGAGGTCGATTCGTTGCGTCCCGACCCCAAGGAGCCGAGGGCCAACGTCTGGGTGGTCGAGGGGGAGACGATCAAGGCGGTCGACGTGCCGCGGCAGATCTTCTGCATGGTCATGTCGATGCAGGCTTGCGAGGCGGGGCTCGGCCTGAACAAGAGTCAGCCGGAAGTGCTCGCCCTGTGGTTGGCCGCGAACTTCCGGCGGGAGTCGCGGCTGGGGTTGGACGTCCAGACGACGGAGGCCGCGGTCGTGGACGATCCCACCCGGCCGGCGAAGTTCGAGCGAGGCATCTCGTATGCCGGCAAGTCGGGTCCGGAGTGCTGCCAACTCGTGCTGGCCCGCGGCCTGCGGGACAAGGATCGGCCGGTGGTCCTGGGCGCGATCGCGGGCTTGGCCGCGACCGCGGGCCCGAACACCATGCAGCTTGATGGCTCCAAGAGCCCCGGCCTGGTCGAAGCCGTCCGCTTCCCCGATCAACTGGTGCGAATCCGGGCGGCGCTGGTGTTCGGCACGGTCCTGCCCAAGAGGCCGTTCGTGGGCGCTACGGATGTCGTCCCGGTGCTGGCGTCGGCCCTGTCGATCACGGACCAGAGGAAGTACCTGGTGATCGACCCCGACAAACAGCTCGTCGAGACGATCGCCGCCGATCTGACGAAGCCGGGGGCCAAGGTCATCACTGCCGAGCGGCTGGAGCTGGGGCTGGCCCATGCGGCCAAGCAGGTCAGCCAGCTCGACGGCGTGTTCCTCGCCAGCGACATCACCAGCCCTGGACCGGCGGACGCCCTGCACGTGCTCGCCCGCGACGAGCACTTTGGTCTGGTTCCGGTGGTGGTGTACGTGAAGGAGGGGGGCATGATCGTCGCGGATCAGGTGATCGAGGCCGATGTCCGCGTCGGCCGCGTGCTGGTGGTCCCGGACAAGTCGCCGGTGGAACTGCTGGTGAGCAAACTGGAACAGGTCGGCGTCAACTACGGCTACAAGCCGCTGAGTGCCGAGGAGGGCACGGCCCTGGCCCTCGAGGCCACGCGAGCCCTGCAAAGGATCGCCGCGAACGAGTCGCGGGTGTTCGATCCGAGTGTGGCCGAGCCGGCGCTGGTGGCCGCCCTGAACCACCATGCCTCCGAAGAAGTGCGGATCGCCGCGACCCGCGTGCTGGCCCTGTTGAATACCGCGACCGCCCAGCCGGCCATCGCCGCCGTCGCGCTGGCGGC
>JACQVT010000832.1 GCA_016209665.1 Planctomycetota bacterium
GCCCAGGCCGCCCAGGCCCTCGTTTTGCGACCGGAAACTCGGGATGCGAATCAGCAGGTCACTCACGTCATACACCCGCGTGATCTTGTTGCGGTCGAGTTCTTCGCGGGTGCTGATGCGGACGATGCCATCCACGATGTCGTAATCCAACTGTCCCTCGGTCCCGCCCACGTTGTCCAGCAGCAGCTTCTGGATCGTCTCGAACCGGGCGTTCTCCAGGGCGATGCCCAGCGTGTCGGTCGTCCGGTCGATCCCCTGCACGATCAAGGCGTTCCAGTTGACGTTCACCGACAGCCTGCTCTGCTCGCGCAGCCAGTTGATGACCTCCTCGAATCCCGTGCCCTCCGGGAAGTCGATCGGCGGCGCCGTCTCGCGCAAGCGTTCCCTCGACCTGCGGTCGATTTCATCCTCGCCCGTGATGCCTGCTCCGAACGGGTCCCGCTCGGCGATGATCCGCCACTCCTCCTCGCTGGGATAGGCCACGATCTTCTCGCCCGCCCCGGTCACGTTGGGGATCCGCGCCGACTCCGCCTCCTGGATCGTCTCGGCGAGCTTATCGCGGGCCGTCCGCAGGTCGCGCGTCTGCTTCTGGATCAGGGCGGCCTGGTCCATGTTATCGAGCATGAACTTCGCCGGCTCGTACGTCGGATCGATCAGCAGGATCTCCTTCAGCAAGTCGGCGGCCTTGCTGTACTGCAGTTCCGTCTGGAGCTGCATGACCTGCTCGAACAACTGGCCGATCCGGTCCTCCCGCTCCTTCTCGTCTCGCGCCCGCCGCTTCCCCTCCAGATCGAGGGCCGTCCGCCGCTGGATTTGGGCCTGCGTCGCGTCGTAGGCCCGCTTCTCGTCGTCAATGAACCGCCCCAGCGAGTCCAGTTGTCGGACCAGTTGGTTGTATTGCTCGGGCGCGAAATCCCGCCGGGCTGTCTCCACCATCCGCCGCGCCAGGTCCAGCCGCTCCCCGGCCACGTCGAACTGCTTGTCGGCGATCGCCTGTCGAATATCCCGCTCGTTCCTGCGGAACAGCACCTCCGTCCGCTGGGCCACCGCCCGCCGATGCTGCTGCTCCTCGCTTAACAGGCCGGGCCGGCCCTCCGCCTTGCGATACTGCCGCACCAGGTCCAGGCCGCTCGCCGCCTGCGGATCGTTCGGGCTGATCCGCAGGGCCTCCTGGAACCGCTGCTCCGCCGTGTCCAGTTGCCCCTTGGCCAGGGCCTCGTTACCGGCACGCACCGCGGCCTCGGCCAACGTCCGATCGTCGGTGGGCGTCGGAGCCGGCACTGGACCCTGGCGCCGAGCCTCTCGCTGCTTGGCTGCCGATGGCCGCGTCTGGGCCACGCCTGCCGGCTGTGTCTGGGCGCCCTTCAGCTTGGACTCCAGTTGCTCCTGCCGGGCGATCGTGGCCAACCCGTTCCTGGCCCGCGTCTTCTGATCGTCCGAGGCGTACGGGTTCTTCTGGACCGCGCCGAACAGGTCGGCCGCCCGCGGCCGCTGCCCCGCCTCCAGGGCCTGCTCGGCATCCTGCAAGTCGCGCCTGGCCTTGTTCGATTGGTTAATGGCCACCACGACCTCGTCGACCAGTTCGCTCCGCTGGCGGTTCTGGTCGGCGTTCAATTGGGCGGGCTCAATCTCCAGCAGCAGCGCCTTGCTCTGCTCGTACTGCCCGGCCTTGAACAGTTGACTCGCCTTGTCCAGCTTCTCGGCCGCCGTCATCTCCGCCAGCGCGGAGGCGGCCCCGAGACCCAGCACCAAAGCGACAACAACCCATCGCGAGAGTTTCCTGCCCGTACTCAAGGAAGGCCTCCTTTGTCTGCGCTCGCAGGAGCCACCAAGGCGGGGAAAGACCACTTACGAGCGGAAGCAAAGCTTACCGCAGCTTCCAGCCAAACGCCAGTCCCTCGTTCAGCCGGTCTGTCCGCACCCGCCGGCCTGAACCCGGGATGCCCATCGCAGCCTGAACCTCAGCCTCCAGCGCAGCTTACGACCGTCAGTCTCGGCGGAACCGATCAGTACTCCTCCCGTCCTCGACGTTCGCGCATTGGGCCCAGTCGCGGCGGCATCTCCCGCTCCAGCGGACTGACGGCAGGAGCCCGCAATGGGGTGCCGGTGTCCCTCCTCTTGTTCAGCTCGGACAGCATTTCCCGCCGGACGCCGAAGTCCCGTGCCACGAACCGCTCCTCCACGTCTCCGTCCGCCGATACCAGTACCAAGGCCGCCGTCGGCTTGGCCTCCCGGTAGCGAATCCCGCTCTTGTCGGAGGTCCGCTCCTCGTATGGCCGCGACAAATCCACGCCGGCCACGACGCCATCGTAACTGAACTCCTGGAGGTGAACGTTGAAGGACAGCGGCTGACCCAGCGTGACGTTTTGCCGCGTGGGCGGCTTCCATTCGCCGTCAAACCACTCATGCAGCTCGATCCTGGCCCCCTGGTTGGCGTCGGCGGACATGAGGAACAGGTATTCGCTGGGGGGGAGAGTCGCGGGCTCGGACCACTTGGACCATTCCCCGGTGAGGATCACCTTGGCCGCGTCCTCCGGCTTCTTGAACCTGGAGAGGAGACCCGCGTTCGGGTTGACCGCGAGCAGACGCACGCGGTAGCGGTAAGTCTCCCCCGGCTTGGCGCTGATGTCCGTGACCCACGCCAGGTCGACGTCGGGCCCCAGGCTGAGGGTCTGGGCCTCCTGACGGAGCCGCTCGGCCTCCTGTTCATCCCGGAGCAGACCGCGGAGCTTCACCTCAATGCTCCGCTGGAAGGACTGGGCGTCCGCCTCGTCTTTCTGCGTGAGCGTCCGGCTGTTGATCGCCTCCGTCAGCAACCGCTGCGCCTCGGTGTAGTTCTCCGACGTGGGCGAATCGCCGGCGAGCAGAGCGTTGACCTGGGTTTTCACCTTCGCGTAATCCACCCGCCTGACCGCCTCGGCCGGCTTGGCCTTTTCAGGCTCCGGGCCCGGGAGCGTCACGTGGAAGTCCTCGAGCCACTTGAAGGTCACGCCGCCCGGCATCTCCGCCGGGACCTTCCAGTCCGTGGCGTAGGTCAGGCGGGACTGGAAGTCCGGTCGCAGGATGTTGGCCTGTTCGCGCCGGGCCTCCTCCTGAATCTGCGTAATGTAATGGTAATACCCTTCGGCGATGCTCGGCTCGCCGTCGTGGGTCTCCAGGGGCACGTCCGCCCGACCGCTCAACACCAGCGACACCCACGGCACCGCCGCTTGGGGCTCTTCCCACACCCCGCTGGCGAGCTGACGCTGACGCTCCGCCTCGACCTTCAGGACGATCAACTGCTGGCGTTCCACCGCGTACCGGGCCTTCATGAAGGCCTCCTGCTGGGCCTTGCGGGGAACCGTGGCGAACACGGTGATCCACTGGTAGTCCTTCTCGAACGGCGACTCGGATATCACGGACGATGGCTGTTGCGCCTCGCCGACCAGCCGGATCTGCGCCGCCGGCAACGTCGCGACGCCGCGTCCGGTCGTCAGCGCCGGTGAGCCCGGCGGGAGAATCCCCACCAGTTCCACGATCCCGCCGGGCTTGATCCCGGGCTGCAGTTGCGGCGTGGGCGGGTTGATCGGCACGAAGACCACCGGCAGATCCGTCGGCATCTTGCCCCCGATCTTCGGCTCCTCCCACTTGGGCAGCTCCGGCGTCGGAGGATTCTTCAGCCGCTCGACCACCTGCCTCATCTCCTCGTCCAGCTTGGCGTAGAACGCCGCCGGACTCAGCGTCTCGCCCGCGACTTCCACGTGATAGGGGTCCCTCACGCCATACAGGAAGATGGCCGCCGCCAGGACGGCTCCCGCGACCCCGATCACGAGCTTCTCCAGATGCCGCTCGCCGAACCCGACGTTCTGCTTGGCCATCGCTCACTCCATCTCGCGACCTCGCCGCTCGCGGCCCAGCCCGCGCGGCATGAACCCCTCATCGGGATATCGGCCCATCGGAGGCCGCACCGGCTGGATCGTCCCGCCGCGGCTCGCGTCGCTCAGGTAGGTGCCCGCCTTGATGCTCGCCGGCATCAGGTCAATGTACTTGAGCTGCTCGGAGGATTTGTCATCCTTGCGGACGGTCAGCGTGTTCCGCAGGATGCAGTGTTCCAGCTCGAGCCGCACGCGGAGCAGAGGACCCGATCCGTAAACGAAATCCCGCAGCAGCGGGTCGGACGCCGTTGCCTCGTAGCTCGTGGACAGGCAGGTGTAGAACCCGGTTTTCCCGATCTCGTCGATGACGCGCAGAAGGTAGTTCGCGTCGATCACGAGTCCGACCGACAGGTAGATGACGTCCAGGGCCTCGCTGGCCTGCCGTTGCGTGAACGCCGCCGAATGCGAGTTCACCGGCGGGGTCGGGCTGCCCACCTCGATGGTGGTGCCGCCGCCCCCACCCAGCCCGATGACACCGCTGTCCTGCAGTTTGGCCAGATAAGGCCCCACCGCGATGTACAGCAGGTGCTTGATGGGCAGGTTCCCCACCCACCGTTCCTCCTCCGGCAGTTGGGCAGCTACTTCGTTGTTCAGGCGGGCGAGGGCCTGGATGATGTCCTCCTGGATCCACAGGCTGACCTGCGACTCCCACATCAGTTCCACCGGCGGGTCCTTGGCCGCGATCTGGTTTCGGGCGTCCAAGGCCTCGATGGCGGCATAGCAATGAATCTCGTGCGCCCGCTTGAGGCTGGCTCCGGCGGTCGGGTCCCGCCGGACGAGTTCCTCCGGCGTGAGGTTTTCGAGGTTCTCGGCGCTCGGCGCGCCGCCGCCGGCGTCGGTCCCGTGGATCAGTCCGAGGCTCGGCGCCGGGACCACCGGGACGCCCGGAAGTGCGCTCTTGCCCGTGGGGCTGGCGCCCGGGACCATCCCGCTCTCTCGCTGACGCTTCTGCTCCAGCCGAAGCATCTCCTCGCGGTACTCCTCGATGTCCCTGGCCTGCGGACGGTCCTTGGCGTTCAGCAGGGCCAGCAGTTCCTTGCGTTTCTTGTCGGCGTCTTCCACGCAGAAGTTGGGGGCCATCCGCTCCTTGGGCGCGGGAAACACGTCGCTGCGGAGCAGGGCATGGGGGCTGGTCCTCGCCGCTCGGGCGAGGAACCGTTCGACGTTGCGCCGGATGTCGCTCTGCTGTCGCCGGACCTCCTCGATCACCCGCTCGTTGGCGACCTTGGCCGCCGCTCCCTGGAGGTTGGAATACACCTGCCGGTCACTCTCCAGCAACGCCTGCGAGTCCGGCAGGATCATGCCCAGCACCAGCAGCGCCACCGATACCAGTCCCAGCGAGCTGCAGACCACCAGCGTCAGGTGCGATTTGACCCAGGTTATGATCTTCGATCCCATAGGCTCACCACTCCCGCCCGGTCAGCCGCGTCATCGGGGCTGCTCCGTCGCCACGCCTCCGCCCGCCGACCCGGGCCCGGGTTTCTCGCCCAGCACCACCGCGATAATGATCTCGAACTCCCAATCCGACAGGGTCGATTCCTTGGTCACCGGATCGGTCTTCGCCGCCGACCGTGACGAGCCCACGGACGAAAACGTTGCCCCGCCGAATCGCGGCGGGCCCACCGTCGTCAGCGCACGGTCGGTCTTGGAC
>JACQVT010000819.1 GCA_016209665.1 Planctomycetota bacterium
CCCGAACATAGGCCAAACATTGACATGAGTGCAGGGAAGCGTGGAACAGAGATCCGAATTAGATGCGATTGCCCTGGCGCGCCGGGGAGCGAACCGCTCAGCCCTTGACAGGCGGGGGTAGGGTCTGGATGATGCTGGGCAGGGCCGGGCGGAGGTTCGGGGCCTGGCGGACATAGCGGGCGGTGGGCACGGGGGTTTGTGCCTGCCGCGGGGCGATCGCGGGGTACCGACCGGGAAGGTCAGGCGTTGGCTGCGATCGCAAGGCGAGGCCAATCGGTATCGCCGGCCAGCACCAACGCCTGGCCCGGCGAGGCCGATTGGCCTTGCGTTTTCCTGTGAGGAGTGACGTGGCGATGACGGATGAGGAAACCAAAGACGAACAGTTGGGCGCGGTCGAAGATGAACTCGACGAAGAGCAGGAAGCCGAGCAGGCACAAGGCGAGGGCGAAGGCGGGGGGGAGGGCAAGGAGCCCTCGCTGGAGGAGAAGCTCAAGGACGTCATCGACGTCAAGGTCGAGAATCTGGCCTCCCTTCGCCGCAAGCTCACCATCTCGGTGCCGCGGGACATGCTCGACGGGCAGGTCAACGAGCAGTACGACGAGCTGCGGCGGGAGGCCCTGGTGCCGGGCTTCCGCAAAGGCCGGGCCCCGCGGCGGCTGCTCGAAAAGCGCTTCGGCCATGAGGTGAGCGAGACGCTCGTTCAGCAGCTCGTGACCAACGGCTACATGGCCGCCGTGAACAAGACGGCCCTGAAGGTGCTCGGCGATCCGCTGATCTACGTCAAAGGCGAGGACGAGGGCGAGAGTGAAGTCCTGGAGGAAGTGACCAAGGCGATCGAGAAGATCACCCTGCCGCCGGAGGGAGCGCTGACGTTTTCCTGCGAAGTCGAGATTCGGCCGGAGTTCGAGCTGCCGCCGCTGGAGGGCATCCCACTCGAGAGGCCGATGGTCAGCGTCACCGACGAGGACGTCAACCGGTCGATCGAGCGGTTCCGCGCCGGCCGGGGGACGTATGAGGCGGTGACGGAGGGCGGCATTCAGGAGGACGATCTGATCACGGCCGACCTGAAGATGGCGTCGGAGGGGAGGTCGCTCAAGGAACAGGCGGGCGTGCGGCTGGCCGCCCGTCCGCAGGTGGTGGACGGCGTGGCGCTGGAGAAGCTCGGGGAGGTGCTGGCCGGGGCGAAAGTCGGCGACACGGTGACGATCGACGGGACGATCCCCGACGACTACGTCAGGGCGGAGTTCCGGGGCAAGCCGGCGAGGTTAGAGTTGGCGATCAAGGAGATCCAGCGGCTCAAGCTGCCCGAGCTGAACGAGGAGTTCTTGAAGGCCTTCGCCTTGGATTCGGAGCAGGAACTGCGGGATTTCGTACGGCAGGACCTCGAGAGCCACCTGGACGAGGAGATCCGCCGGGCGATGCGCGGGCAGGTCGCCCGGTACCTGACGAACAAGGTATCGTTCGACCTGCCGGAACGGCTGAGCAACCGCCAGATCGCGCAGGTGACGGCGAGCCGCATCCTGGAGCTGTACCGGCAGGGGGTGCCTCAGGCCGAGGTCGAGAAACACGCCGACGAGCTGAAAACGAGTTCCCGCGAGGAGGCGATCGGCGAGTTGAAGCTGGCGTTCATCATGGAGAAGCTGGCGGAAGAGATCGAGGTCGAGGTGAGCGAGGGCGAGGTCAACACGATGATCGCGTCGATCGCCCGGCGACAGGGACAGCGGTTCGACCGGATCCGGGACCAGTTGGCCAAAGAGGGCGGGCTAACGACGCTGTATCTGCGGCTGCGCGACGATAAGATTCTGGACCAGTTGATCTCCAATGCGGCCGTCACGGAGAAGACGATCGAGGAGATGAAGGCGGGCGGGAAGGCGTCTGATCCTGCGGGGCCGGCCGACCGCGGCGAAGCGCCGACGGCCGCCGGGGGCGAGGAGGCCAGCGGGGGTTTCCCGCCCACGCCCCGCGAGCAGGTGAGGCGGACCCCGCCGAAAAAGGGCAAGACCGGCGAGGATTCTGCCGACGAAACATGACTGTGCGAGGCACGGAGGAATTCCACGCGGTGCCCCGGGATGAACCCGCGGCTGGTTGAGCGGGAACGCCGTGCGGCCCTCGCACGATGACAGGAACCGGGATGACATTATGGACCACCATCCGTACAGAATACTCAAGACGATGAACCAACAGGCCCCGCCGTACCAGCGGTACCGGGAGATGTCGATCGAGGACATGCTGCTGGAGAACCGGATCATTTTTCTCGCCGGGCCGATCAACGAGCGGACGGCGAGCATCGTGATCATGCGGCTGCTGTACTTGCAGTCGATCAAGAAGGAGCAGATGATCCACCTGTACATCAACTCGCCGGGCGGGCTGGTGGATCAGACGCTGGCGATCTACGACACGATGCAGTTCCTCGGCTGCGACGTGGCGACGTACTGCATCGGCCAGGCGGCCAGCATGGCGGCGCTCCTCGTGGCCGCCGGCACGAAGGGCAAGCGCTTCGGCCTCCCCAACTCGCGCCTCATGCTCCACCAGCCGTGGGGCGGGACCGAGGGGACCGCTTCGGACATCAAGATCCAGGCCGACGAAATCATCGCGCACAAGAAGCGGATGAACCGACTCTACGCCAAACATACCGGACGGGCGGAAGACCAGGTGGCTCAGGACAGCGACCGGGACTACTACATGGGCTCCCAGGAGGCCAAGGCGTACGGCCTGCTGGACGAGGTCGTCGAGTCCCTCAAGGACCTCCCGGGACAGAAGGGCGGCGGCGACATGGCGGCCCGCGAAGACCGATAAGTCCGTAGTCCTTAGTCCTTAGCCCGGATAATTCATGAGCGACTCAACCGCCAAATCGCCGGAACGCCAAGACGGTCGCGAGAGGCTCGAGAGGAGATCTTCCTCGTCTCACAGTCGTGCGAGCGCACTGACCCACGGTGTCGGATCGGCGGCGAAGGGATCCGCCCTCCGCAATCGTGTCTCATGGGCGGGAAATGCGCCAAGAGATGGGTTTGGCGCTCTTGCGTTTTGGCGGTTCATGAATAAGGCGGGTTAGTCCTTAGTCCTTGGTCCGTAGTCGAATGGCCGACCGAGGACTCGACTACGCGCTACGGACTAAGGACTTCGGACTTCCTCAAGGAAATGTCGTAGAATCGACGATGAGTCGTTAGCGGAGGCACCGTGTCCACGACCAAGCGCAAGGGAGAGGACGGCCGGTACTGCACCTTCTGCGGGAAGAGCCGGCCGGAGGTCAAGAACCTCATCCAGGGCCCCGGCGAGATCTACATCTGCGACGAATGCGTCGAGGTCTGCAACCAGATCCTCAAGGTCGAGAAAAAGCCGTACAAGACCGTCAAGTCGTCGCACCGCCCCTATCCGCTGAAGCGGCTCCCGACTCCGCAGGAAATCAAGGAGCAGCTCGACCAGTATGTCGTCGGTCAGGACCGCACGAAGAAGGCGCTCGCCGTCGCCGTCAACAACCATTACAAGCGGATCATGAACCCGATCATCGACAACGACGTCGAGATCGAGAAGTCGAACATCCTGCTGATCGGCCCCACGGGATGCGGGAAGACGCTGCTGGCGCGGACGCTGGCGCGGGTCCTCGACGTCCCCTTCGCCATCGGCGACGCCACGACGCTCACGGAGGCGGGCTACGTCGGCGAGGACGTGGAGAACCTGCTGCTCAAGTTGCTTCACGAGACCGACTTCGACGTCGAGCGC
>JACQVT010000072.1 GCA_016209665.1 Planctomycetota bacterium
GACCGTAGCCGCGCCCGTAGTGCACCGGCGTCCCGTAAGAGTAGTAGGGCCGATACACCGGACCGTAGTACACCGGCCGCGGGTAGTAGTAGACCGGGGGAGCGACGTACACCGGCGGGGCGACATAAATCGGGGCTGGCGCCACCACGACCGGTGACGAACAATACCCGAACTGAGCCTCGGCCTTGTCAGCCGCCGCGCCGAAGACCATTACCCCAGCCGCGATGCTGGCCAGTGCGATTGCTGTTTTCTTCGTGGTCATGGCTTGACTCCTTCTCATACCGACCCGTCGAACTTCCGCAGGGTCCGCCGCTCGGCTCCACTCCGCCGCGGCTGACTCCGTTCTCCTGTATAGACAATCGCAGAGTCGAAAAAGTTTGCGGATGATTACTAGTTTTCTTTCGGCGGCCCGAGGTCGACGTAAGTCGTTGTGTCACTGGTGGTTGTGTAGACTGTCGCGGACTTTCCGCAGCAGCCGCATCAGGTCCGCCCGGTCCTGATCGGTCAGATTCAGCAGCATTTTCTCGATGCTGCCGAGCTTGACGCGACGGTACTGCTGGTGGGCTTGCCGCCCAGCGTCGGTCAGTTCCACGTCGATCTTCCGCTTGTCGGACGGGTTGATTTTGCAGGTGATGAGCGGACCGTCGGTCTTGGCCTCCAGCGACCGGATGACTCGTGACATCTGGGCCGGCAGAACCCCGATCTGCCGCTGGATATCGCCGACGGTCATAGAGTTGCCGTCCCGCAGGAGCAGATCCAGCGTCAGGAACTCGGTCTCGGTGATCTCGGTCTCCTGGCGACCACGCGCCCGGGACTGGGCACCCCAGAATGCCTTGGAGATGGAGAAGATCTCCTCCACAAAGTCCTTCAGCTCCTGAGCTTGTTGTAGTGTGGGCACGGTTGGTTCCTGATACGCGGCATGGCGGTCCAATGGGAGCGACAGGCCCCCGCCCGGTCGCCGCAACTCGACGTCCGGGGTCCTCAAAATGCTATCGGACAATCACATATCCGTCAACAATAATTGCTGCGTCCAGAATAGTTCAGTGCTGTTTAGTTTCTCGTCCCCTGCGACCGGCCCAGCCCTGAGCCTCTACCCTTGCGAAGCCAGGTCGGCTAGGATTCGGCATAAGCTGCCGCGCCATCGGATGTTCAGGACCTACGTGCCCTCGATTCGAGCCAGAGGAGAAGTGGACGCCGGCAGGGGTGGAGGTTGTCGTGGGTGAGGCGAGAATCGCGGTGATCGGCGGGTCCGGCCTGGGAGGGGCGTTTCGCGAGCAGGTGGAGGGTCGGGAAATCGTGGTCGAGACGCCGTTCGGGCACCCGAGCGGGCCCATCGTCCTTACCCGCTGGGCGGACGTTGACGTCGCGGTCCTTTCCCGGCACGGCCCGGGCCACGTCTTCAATCCCTCGGCGGTGCCCTACCGCGCCAACATCTTCGCGCTCAAGACGCTGGGGATCACCCACATCATCGGCAGCGGGGCCACCGGCAGCCTCCGCGAGGAGATCGCCCCCGGCCACCTGGTCATCTGCGACCAGGTCATCGACAAGACCTTCCGTCGGCCGGCGACGTTCTTCGACGAGGGCATCGTCGCCCACGTCGAGTTCGCCGAGCCGTTCTGTCCCGGGATGAGGCAACTGCTGATCGAGGCGGGCCAAACGGTGAAGACCGTCGTCCACCCCAGGGGCACCTACGTATGCATGGAGGGCCCGCAGTTCTCCACGATCGCCGAATCGCGCATGCACCGGACGTGGGGCGGCGACCTGATCGGCATGACGTGCATGCCCGAGGCCAAGCTGGCCCGCGAGGCTGAGCTGTGCTACGCGCTCGTCGCGTTGCCCACCGATTACGACTGCTGGCGGCCCCACGACCCGACCAAAACCAGACAAGCTCTCTTGCAGGAAATCATCGGCAACCTGCGGACCGCGACCCACAACGCCATCGAGCTGCTGCGGATCGCCGTGCCCATGTTGGCCGCCCGGCTCGACGAGATCGCCTGCTGCCGGTCGGCCCTGGAGCTGGCGGTCTGGTCGGATAAGCCGCGTGTTGACCCGGGGGTCGTGGCTCGGCTGCACCCGATTGTGGGCAAGTACTTCCCGCAGCCGCCCGGTTGACACCAACCGGACGCACCGATACGGTGGTTGTGGTAGATGCTGGCCTGACATCCGCAGTCGACGTGATTCGCGGCCGATACCGCGTGCATCCCTTGGTGATGGTCATCCCCCGGCGGTTCGTCTGAATGGAGGTTCCAACCGTCATGTGGACTGCGCGATCACGTGCTCGTGCCACCGGCATGGTGGTCTCGATGACGCTGACGCTGTCCCTGCTGGCCGGCGCGGGCTGCCAGGAGGAGACCAAGAAACCGGTCGAACGGCCGGCCGGCACCATGGAACAGGCCCAGATGCGGCAGATTGCCCTGGCGACCGCCAGGCGGGGCACGATCGGGGGGGTCGCCTATCCCGAGGGCGGGCTGCGGCTCATGCGGGTCCGCGGTTATGGTCTGGTCACCGGCCTGGTGGACAAGGGCAGCCGCCGATGCCCGGAGAGCCTGCGCAACTACCTGATCGACGCGATCCGCCGCACGCGCATGTCCGACCCCTACCGCCGCAAGACCGGCTTCGAGCCCACCGCCGCGGAGATGATCGACAGCCCCGACACGGCGGTGGTGCTTGTCGAGGCCCAGATTCCCGCCGGGGCCATCAAGGGCCGGCGGTTCGACGTGCGGGTCACCGCCGTCGACGAGGAAACCCAGTCGCTCGTCGGGGGCGTCCTGTTACAGACGGAACTCAAGGTGTTCCAGTCGCTGTCGCCGGCGGCGATCCTCGAGGGGCGGACCCTCGCCCAGGCCGGCGGGCCGATCTTCATCAACCCCTTTCGTGAGGCGACGGCCACCGCCGCGGTGATCCATCAGCGCGAAGGCTCGATCATCGCCGGCGGCATCGCCACCGAGGATCGCAAGCTCAGCCTGGCCACCGTGACCGAGTCCTACGCGACGGTCCGCCAGATCCAGGACGCCATCAACACCCGGTTCAAGGCCGACCCCCCGACCGCCAGCGCGGACAGCCCCCGCACCATCGGCCTGCGGGTGCCGGCGGCGTACCGGGGCCGCGAAGGCCGCTTCCTCGAACTGCTCCTGCATCTGCCCCTGGGCGGCGGGGCTGAAGTGCAGGCTCGTGCCAAGATATTGGCAGCCGAATTGAGCCAGCCCGACGCCCCGCACAAGGAACTGGCCCTGTCGCTGGAAGGGATCGGCCGGCCGGCCATCGATTTCATCCGCCCGCTGTACGCCCACGCCAACCGGCAGGTGAACTCCGCCGCCGCCACCGCCGGCGTCCGGCTGAACGACGCCGCCGCCATCGACGTGATCGTCCGGCACGCCAACGACCCCCGCAGTCCTTACCGCTACCAGGCCATCCGCGAGTTGGGCGAGTGTCAGACGGTACCCCGGGCCGCCGCCGCCCTGCGCGAGCTGCTCGACGGGGACGACGCCCAGGTCCGCGTGCTGGCCTATGAGTCGCTGCGGATGGTCGATCGCCGGGCGGTCGCCCAGACCATCGTCGGCGAGCGGATCGAGAATTTCCTGCTGGAGATCGTGCCGACCAAGGGCCGCCCGATGATCTATGTCCGCCGGACCAAGGCCCCCCGCATCGCCCTCATCGGCGGGGATCGCATGGAGTGCCGGCCGCCGCTGCTCTGCGCCGACGCCGAGAGCCCCGTCACCCTGACCGCCAAGGACGGCGACCAGATGGTCGCCATTCTCCGCAAGGACCCCGCTCGCACCCTCGGCCCGTACTACACGTCGTTGTCGGTGCCGGTGCTCACGCGGTTCCTCGGCAGCGACCTGCGGACGGAAATAGGCGGCAAGCTCCAAGGGCTGGGCCTGGACTACGGGTCGGTCGTGGCGGTGCTCTACCGGCTGTGCTCCGCCGGCGCCATCAATGCCGACATGAAATGGGAGGAGCCCGGCAGCGACGAACTCCTCGGCCCGCTGCAGCCCGTGGGCCGACCCGAATCGGAACTGTAGCGTCGCATCAAAACCCACCGGGTTGCCTCGAGGGCGTTGCCCATGCGCATTCGTCAGACCCGTCAACGCCGGCGGACCGGAGTCGGAATTGCCGTCGTGGTCGCTTTCTGCGAGCCCTGGGGGGCGACCGTTCCAACCGCCCTGGCCCTCCAACACGACCGGTTGGCGGGTGAACCGCACAAACTCGCCGGCCATCGACTGGTGTTCACCACCTGGGCCTTCGTCCGCCCCGGCCAACTGGATTGGCAGGACGCGAGCGGCAAGAGCGTCTACGCGGGCGACGCGAAGCTCGGCCCAACCGAGGCCCGGTTCGCGACGATCGACTCGCCGCGCGGCGTGCGGCTGGTCGCCGAGCCGGCCCGACGCATCGGGCCCATCCTCGCGGCCGAGAAACCCTGGGAGGCGATGGGCGTCAGCGCGGGAATATTGCTCCACGAGGACGGCAAGTACCGGCTGTGGGGCGGCGGTCAGGATGCCGAGGGGAAAAGGTACGCCTGCTACTTTGAATCTGCCGACGGCCGGAACTGGCAGCGGCCCAACCTCGGACTCGTCGAGTTCAACGGCAGCCGCGAGAACAATCTCCTGCTCGGCGGCGGGTCGGTGTTCAAGGACCCGACCGCCCCGACCGAGGAGCGGTACAAGGCCGTTTGGCACGGCGATTTTCCGCCCAAGCGCTTCGAGGAGTACAAGCAGCGGCGGCCCTGGTCGGTGCCGGCGACGCAGTTCGATCCCGGCCGGGTTCACTCCATCCGGGCCGCGGTCTCGCCCGACGGCCTGCGCTGGACGGAACTCGCCGACTCGATCAGCGTCGAGCCGAGCGACACGCACATCGTGGCCTACTACGACGCGCAGCTCGGCAAGTACGTGATGTACACCCGCAACTACATGGTGGGCCCGCGAGCGGAAGAGTTCACCGAGCCGATGGCCCGGCGCAGCGAGTTCGTCGCCCGCCGCGCGATCGGGCGGTCCGAAACCGCCAACTTCCGGGAGTTTCCCCTCTCCGAGGTCGTCATCGAGCCGGGCAACGACATGCCGCCCACGGACACGTGCTACACGAATTGCCGGACATCCATTCCGGGCGCCTGGGACCTTCACCTGATGTTTCCGGCCATCTACCACCAGGCCGACGACACCACGAGCGTCGTGCTGTTTACCAGCCTGGACGGCAAGGTGTGGCATTCCATGCCGGGTCCAGCCGTTTTGAAGACGGCCGATTTCGGCCAATGGGACGGCGGCTGCGTCTTCGCCGTGCCGAGCCTTGTCGAGCTGGCGAACGGCGACTGGGCCCTGGCCTACACCGGGTACGCCTATCCGCACAAGTACCCGCGGGGTTCCTGGAGGTACGGCGTGGGGCTGGCCGTCTGGCCCAAAGGCCGACTCGTCGCCCTCGCCGCCGATGAGATCGGCGAGTTCACCACCACCGCCTTTCTGGCCCCCGGTACCCGGCTTCGCATCAACGCCGTCACGGCCCGGGCCGGCTCGATCCAGATCGAGGCCGCCGATCTGGCCGGCAAACCCATCCCCGGCCGATCGTTCGACGACGCCCTCCCGATCGTTGGCGACCACTTCTGGACGCCGGTCACATGGAAGAACGCCGCCGATCTGGGCGTCCAAAAAGGCGAGCCGATCGAATTCCGCTTCCGGCTGAAGATGGCCCGAATCTACGGCGTGCAGTTCAACTGACCGGAGCCGCACAATCAGGTTTGGATGTCGAGATCGGCATGCAGCGATTCGAGCAGTCCGCGTTCATGTTCTGCGAACGCCGCCGGCGAGTCTCTGAAGAGCCTCCACGCCTGGTTGAGCAGTGACCCAATCCGCGGGTCGTCGGTGGTTGGCCTTGCCGACCAGGCAACGAGACCAAGTCGGGGAACCTCCACATAGAGGAAATCACACAGGGTCTGCAGGAGCTTCGGGGGATACTGCAGGTCGAAGTCGTTGGGGATACCCTTGTCCACCAAGTCCAGAAGTCCCTGCCACCAAGCATCGATCCTGTCGGCATCCTTTCCAAAGCCGAGTCGCCGCAGCATGAGGTCCACACCTCTGTGGCGGGCCGCATCGGCGGGATGCGACGTAGTACCCGCGAACAGGTTTGAACTCGTGTTCGTACACAGCCTCACGTTCGCCCAACCAAAGGCGGGGCCAACCCAGAGCGTGGCGATCATGTCCGCGACGAATTCCTCGTGCCAACTCCGTTTCCAGGCTGCACGACTGGTTTCAAGCGAGTCGATCTCGCCCGGCGTCGCGTTGCGCCGTCGGGCATCTTCAATGAGACCGTTGAACACACGATCAATCCTGACATGGAAGGGCGCGACAAGCTTGTCGGCGTTTCGTCGGAGGACAAAATGGGCAAGTTCGTGATACAGGTCGGCGAGTCCCAGCAGTTGGAAACCCTCCAGCGGTGGCACGATCACGATGTCGACGTTGGGCAACGCGCCATAGTACTGCGAGCTGCCCATGCTTCCGACCGGCGCCGGGCCAGGATAACCGATCTCACGGCAGATCTGCTTCAACAGTCGCGTCAGAAACAGGTCGCCCTCCTGGAACCGTGCCAGCACCACCAGCGGCCCGGCTTCGACCTCGAACAGGAACTGCGTCACGATCTTGTAGCTGATGTAGAGATTGCTCGCGAGGCGTGGATCGCCCAGATCCGGATCGGCGAGAAGGGACTCAATCCGGCCGCGGCAGCCTTCCACGAGTTGGGACCATCGATCACGAAACGGCAGTAGATGGGCGGGCAACCGATCCTCGAGACTGTCAAGCTCTCGGCGCAAGTGATCGCATCGCTCCCGGGTGTCGAACAGGAGGTCATGCAGCAACGAAGTCACTCAGCGTCTCCAGAGCCGGCGAAACGAAGCCGAGGCGGTCGCATCTGCCGCCCCGCAGAGTTCGTCCAGCGTCTTGAGCGCCCGCTCCCCCAGCGGCTCGCTGCCACGAAGTGCCATGATCGCCTCCTGAAGGTCCGGCAGCCTCCACGAAAGCTGCGTGCCGTATTCGGCCCGCAGCCGCTCGAGTAGCTCTTCCGGGACCATCACCGTCCGCCCGGCCTCGTTCGACAGGCGAGCATACACCGCTTCGACAAGCTGAGCCAACTCGTCACGGCTTCGCCGCAACTCTGCTGGTGAGGCTTCGCCGCCTCCAACGCCGAATTGGGCTTTCTTGATCCGCAACAGCGCCGAGTTCATCCCTTTGAGAAACTCGGCGCTTGCGGCATACTGATTGGCCAACAGTGTAAGGTCGCTCATCGCACACCTC
>JACQVT010000820.1 GCA_016209665.1 Planctomycetota bacterium
CCATCGTCCGTGAGGAGTTCACCTACGACGCCCTGGTCCGGTCGTTGCTGGTTTTCCTGCGGCGGCAGCTCGACCGCCAGGCCGCTGCCCGTCCGTCTTGAGCGCGGGGGGATTGATCAGGCCACGTAGCCCAGGTCGCGCAGCCGCTGCACGACCAATTGCTCATCCTCCGGAGCGATCGCCGCACTGGCGAAGCATGATTCACGGCCACGGAGGAGGTCCCGTAATTGGCCGTCCATCTGCTCCGCGACGTCGGGCATGGCCTCGACCCGGTTGGCCATCTCGAGCGGGTCCGTTCGCAGGGCGTAGAGTTCCCGATCCCCGTTGTCGTGGACGATGTACTTGAACTCCTCGGTGCGGATGGCCTGCATCTCCGGCCCCGCGAACTGCTTGATGGCCTTGATGTCGCCCTGGAACAGTTGCCGTGGCGACGCTTCCGCGTACGACGTTGCGGGCTCCATCGACTCGCCGCGCATCAATGGCACCAGGCTCCGCCCGTCCAGGTCGGCCGGCCATTCGCCACGCGGGATGCCCCACAGATCCAGCAGCGTCGGCAGGATATCCACGTGGCGGACCTGCTGATCGATCTGTCGAGGGTCGCCCGTCAGCCCCGGCCACCTCCAGATCAGCGGCACCCGTAGGACGCTGTCGTAGACGTGATGTCCGTGGCCGCGCTCGCCGTGTTGCATCAGGCACTCGCCGTGGTCGGCGGTCAGGATGATCGCCGCCCCGTCGAGCCGATGATGCCGGCGCAGAACGGTCTGGAACTCGCCGAGACATTCGGCGTCGATCCGGTCGCGCAGATCGCGTGGGTAGCTGGTGTGGATCGGGACCGTCCTGTCCACGTGATAGTCGTGCAGGTCGAAATAATGGAGCCAGCAGAAAACCGGCTGTTGACCCGCGTCAGTCAGGAACCGGTCCAGGGCGGCGTTCAGTTGATCGCCCGTCTGCCAGCAGCCCCCGCGTCCCGAGCGGTGGCCGTCCACCACGTCGCGGTAGTAATCGAAGCCCCGGCTCAAGCCCGTGGGCGAGTTCAGGATGAAGTTCGAGGGGAAGCCCCCCGTCGTCAGGCCGGCCCGCCGGGCGTATTCCGCGACGGTGGTGATCGTCGGCTCGCACAACTGGCCCAGCAACAGCCGCACGCCCGTTCGCGGCGGATACGCCCCGGCCAGCAGGCTCGCCACCGCCGGTGTCGTGAAGGTGGCGTGGCAGACGGCCTCCGTGAACAACACCGCCTCGGCGGCGATGCCGTCGATCGTCGGGGTCTGGCGACGCAATCGGTTGTACGCCCCGACGTAGTCAGGGCGCAGACAGTCGATCGAAATCAGGAACACATCATGGCTCATCCGAATGCCCAACAACTCAGTCGGAACGGAACGCCGTCCTATCACACCAGGGCCGCGCGACGCAGGACGCGAACCGGCCCGAACAGGCACCGGTAACCATCGCCTTCCTCATATCCCAGGCACTCAAGTTTGTCCGCCAAGCCCTGCGGATTTCGCGGCGTCACCACGATCAGTACATCGTCGGCCGCGTTCGCCGAACTCGGATTCCAGATGGACAGGCCGTCGCTTGCCGCGCGGGCCCGCGCCTCGGGAGCGTCGTCCCACGCCAGCCATTCGATGCCGAGCGCGAAGGGATACCTCGCGGTCGCGGCCCACAGCCTGCGGGCGTTGCGACCGTAGCCCGCCAGCACCACCCGCCGCACCCGGGGCTCGCGGACCGCGAGATGGTCCAGTAAACGTTTGGCCGGCAACCAGACGTGTCCGTCCGCGACCATCCGCGCATCAGCCGCGGCCCGGCCGGCTCGTTTGTCAGCGGCCAGCGTTTGCATGCGCTCAATCAGCCGGCGCACGTCGTCGTCCTCGTCGGCCCGCATCAGGTACTGGTTCTTCAGATACTCGTAGAATCGCAGGCCCCGTTCCCGCCGGCCGCCATCTGCGCGCCAGACGGCGCTCGCCGCCTGGAGTTGTTCGTCGAGCGGCCTGGCCGCGTCGAACTCCGCCACGATGCCCTTGCCCGACAGGATGCCTCGGCCCAATTGCAGCACCGGCTTGCCATTCCAGGCGGCCTCGGCGGCGACCGTGGAGTTGATCGTCACCACCGCCGAGCTGAGGGCCAGCGCATCATGCAGATTGATGTCGGGCACACAACGGCCGCGGTCGCCGGCCAGCGCCTCCATCACCCCTGTCGGATAACTGCCCTTGGGATGGGGCTTGACCAGCAGGAACCAGTCCGGGAGCGATTCGGCGGCCTTGGCGACGGCCTGCAGGGCGGTCAGGCTGCCGGAGAAATGCGGCGAGAAGAACCGCATGTTGGTATCGGCGTCCACCTGCATCGGAAAGAACAGAACCGGTCGGCCGGCATCGAGGCCCAGTCGCATGCGCCAGAACGCCGCCCCCCGCAGCCCCGCCTGTTCCCAGGCCGACGCACCCGCCCGTGCCGTCGCTGCGATGTCCGCCTCGATCACCGCCCGCTCCTCGTTCGGCAGCGGCGTCTCGAGCATGGATCGCAGATCGTCCGGCAGCGGCGGCCCCGCGATACTGCTGGCCGCGTTCACGCCACGATCGTCAGCGTACCAGCTCTCGGGCAGTGGACCCTTCTCGCAGTACCACACCGGAATCCCTGCCCGCCGCGCCCGATCCGCCACGACGCCCCGAACGCCGAGCAACCCGTTCCACACCAACACCGCCCCGGGACCGTACTCCGCGAGAATGCGGTCCACGCTCCAGGCCGCCGCGACCAGCTTGTCCTCGATGGCCACACGGTCCGCCGACTCCTCGCGAACCTCGGCGTACCACCGCGTGTCCTCCACCAGCCGGCCGAGTTCCTTGAGAATGGTCTCGTAATCGCGGGTGGGCAGATCGCCCGGGTCGATCATCTCCTCCAGGTCGATGGTTGGAATCGGTCCGCGGGTCGGGTCGCGCCCCTCCACCAGTACCAGCAGGTCCTCGCCGCCGGCAACGGTGGCCCGTGCCAGCGATGCCTCGATGCGCTCGACGAACGCATCGTTGGCTTCCGTCGCAAACAGGATTCGTCTGCGTCCGCGAGTCACGGCGTCTCCGGGCGGGGAACCACCATCGGACGGCACGGTTCCCTCCTGTCGAGTTATCGGATGTCCTGCCCGACCGGGTAAACAAAAACGCGGCTACCAGCCCAGCCGTGCGATGTCCCCTTGAAAGCGACCGATCATCTCGCCGAACGGGTTTTTCGACGTGTGCTCCAGAATCTCTCGTTCGATCGCGGGCGGGAAGTGCTCGTGGTATTGACATAGGATCTCGTCGTTGGGCCCGAGGTTCGGCGGGTTCTCGCACCTGCGCACGACGGCAAATACGTTGTAGCCATGCCGGGCGAAGATGCCGTCTCGAACGCGAAACCCTGTGCGGAACAGCGTCAACATCAGTTGGCCGACATTCCATCCCGTGAATACGTGCCGACCCACGATTTCGGTCTTGTATGGCGGGACCAGGACGCCCAGCATCCCCTCCCGCCCGAGGACCCGCCTCCATTCCCGCAGTGTGGTCAACGGGTCTTCCATGTGTTCCAGGCAGTGTGACGCCCAAATAGACTTCAATACCCCGTCCCGCAACGGCAACCGGCCGACATCGGCGCAGATGAACCGGCACGCCCCCGATGATTCCTTGACGATCGTGGCCAGGTCCGCTGTCAAGACCCTGTCCACGGCCAACACCCGCATGTCGCGCTCCAAAAACCACTGCGTGTGATGACCCAACCCCGCGCCGAGGTCGGCCACCTGATCGGGTTTCTCCCGCACGAACCGGTCCAGCACATCGAATTGGCTCCGCAGGGTTTCGCTCAGCATGATCGCTCGGCTCCCGACCCGATGCTCGCCACCGACGGGCCCCGCCCGCGGCGGGCAGGCTACCGCATCGAGGAACCCCATAGCAGTATCGGCGACGGTCAACCGCCGGCTACAGCACGTCTCGTCCTCTTGAATATCGTGCCGCCCGAGGCATCGTTATAATGACGCCTGATCGCCCCGATGGCTGGGCGGCACCATGACGTCACACGAATGCCTGCTTATCCCGTCCGAAGGTCCGTGCACAGCCGCCGGGACGGACAACCTCGTTGATCGCCTGCGGAGTTCAACTGCCGATGCCAATATGGCTAAGCCGATGGCTGGAACGTCATCAGAACCCGCTGTCGCTGGCCCTGCACGGCGTGGGCATCCCGCTGACCATCGCCGCCGTGGTCCTGGCAGCCGTACAGTTGGCGGCCTGGCGGTGGGATTTGTGGTGGCGCCCGTCCGGCCTGCTGGCCGTCGGCTATCTCCTGCAATGGCTGGGACATCGCATCGAAGGCAACGACATGGGCGAGGTCATCCTCCTGAAGCGCTGGCTGCACCGCCCCTACGTCGCCGTTTCACCCCGCTATCGCCCACCCGCCGCCAGCGCCGCCGACCCGCCGCCCCCGGATCCGTAACAGCGCCACTTAGTGACATATATATGTCACCCACCACCGGGCCGGTCACCTTCGCCGGTCCCACTGGGCGAGCGTCTCCCGGCTCCGCTCGAACAGCTCCGATCCCCGCAGCGGGCTGAACTGGCCGATCACGCTCTCGAAGCACTGCCGGGCCTGCTCGCGGCGGCCGTCCTGCACCAGGGCCCGGCCCCGGGCGTAGACCACGGCCATCTGCTCATACGAACCCGGTTCGACCGTCTCCCGAAGCTGTCGGTACACCGCGTCCGCCCCGGCGTAGTCGTACAGCCGGCGGGCCAGCAGCTCACCGGCGACCATCCCCGCCATCCAGCGCTGCTGGCGCGGCAGTTCCGCCGATGGAATGACCCGCATCAGGGCGTCGGCGAGTTGTCGCAGTCTCTGCTCGGGCTGACCGGGGCTGTCGATTACGTCGCTCGCCTCGCCCATCGCCCAGCGCCACACCTCGATCATGCTCCCGGCCGGCGGGCCGCCGTGCGGCTTCGGCACGTCCAGAAGTTCCGCCGCCTCCGCCGCCAGATCGTGCTCCAGCGACGTCGGGTAGACCAGGGTGTACCGGTCGTCGGTCCCGCTCGGACCGGACGGCAGGTACACCAGCGCCAAGAGACAGCCCACCTCGCGTGCCCGGGCGTGCTGCAACCGGACGTGTCGCAAGCCTGGCGGTGCCTCGGCCGGGGCGGCCTGGCTGAGTAACACGACCTGGTAGAGCGATAGTGCCGGTCGGGGCGGGTCCACGGCTCCACCGGTCGGCCTGGCCGGGTCGCCGCCGTCCCTCTGCCCGGGCTTTGCTCGGCCTTGCGAGCCACCGTCGGCAGGCCCCGTCGCCGAGGGCTGCACCACCCGCCCCACCGGTCGGCCGACCGGCCGGGGCTTCGGCCCCGGGTCCATCCCCCAGTTCAGGGCCACGTCCTCGCAACCGCCACCCCAGCACAGCAACAGGACCAACCCCGTGGCGGCGACGATAGGGCGCCAGAGTCGCTGGCTCGCGGGTTTTGGATTGAACGACTCACTCATCTCGCACTCCCTGGCGGCTGGCGGCGGTTCGCCCTGGCCTCTCCCGGCCGACCGGCTCGCGAGGGCGCCGGGCGCCGTTCTATACCTCAAGCGGCCGTGCTTGGCAAAGACCGGCGCGGCGGTACCTCTAATTAGAGTCTAAAGATTCTATTCCTCGGACCCGCCCCCCCCGCCCTCTTGGGCGGCACATCCTTGCCCCGCTCACAGGGGAGGCGGGCATCCCTGCCTGCCCTCTTGCGTGGGACGGTTATCTTGCGTGGCTTCCTCGGCCGAACCTCGCATTTTTCCCACCTTCTATGGCATGCGGGCGTCACCCCACCCGTTTGAGGACCCCCGGTATTGCTGCTGCTCGCCTCGCCCCCCGGCCATCCTTCACCCCACCCGTTTGAGGACCCCCGATAGCCCACCACGACCGTACAACGAAGGCCGCTGTTCCACGTGGAACAACCGGAAACCATGACCCAAGACCGGGTTGTCAGCCAGCCCCAGGCAATGTACCATGTCGCCTTGACGAGTAGTTGATGCCCCTCAGGACCTTTTTGGCCAAGGAGGTTGCCATGTCCAAAGAAACCACCAAACGCTTGGGCCGTGGGCTGAGCGCCCTGATCTCCATCCCTGAACCGTCCCCTACAGCCCAACCTGACCCCCTCCGAGTCCCGGCAACACCCGATCCCGAGCATGCCCATCCGCCGACCACCGTGCGGGTGGACCAACTCCGGCCCAACCCGTACCAGCCGCGCCAGGACATGGATCCCTCGCAGTTGAAGGCCCTGGCCGAGTCGATTCGCTCGACCGGCCTGCTCCAGCCCATCGTCGTTCGGCCACATGGGGCCGGCGTCTTCGAGGTCATCGCCGGAGAACGCCGCTGGCGGGCCGCTCAGATGGCCGGTCTCGGCGAGGTGCCCGTGGTTATCCGCCAAGCCACCGACGAGCAGATGCTTGAGTTGGCCCTGGTGGAGAACATCTTCCGCGAGAATCTCAACCCCATCGAGCGGGCCGCTGGATACCGCCAATACTGCAACACATTCGGCCTTTCGGCCGACGAAGTGGCCCAGCGGCTCGGTGAAGACCGCTCTACGGTCGCTAATTACTTGCGGCTGATGGACTTACCTTCGGACGTCAAAGAGTGGGTGGCACAAGGGAAGCTGTCTATGGGGCACGCCCGGTGCCTCCTGGCCATCAAGTCGTCCAGCGATCTCATCCACACCGCCAAGACGGCCATCGATCGGGACTTGTCCGTGCGGGCGCTGGAGCAACTGGTCCGCGACAAAGTGGAGGCCAGAGCCGCCGCGACCCGACCAGCGGGCGCAGCGGACTCCGCAAAGCGGCCGCAGATCCGCTCGCTGGAACAGGCCTTCGCGGTCGCCCTGGGCACCCGAGTGGAGATCCTCGAATCGCGCCGCAAGGGCACCGGCCGCATCGTGATCCACTATGCCGGCCTGGACGACTTCGATCGCGTGACCCAGCGCCTGGGCGTTACGCCGGAGTAGGCCCGCAGGGGTCTAGTAGAGGGTTTTAGAGGTATTGGGAGGCCCACAGCCCGGCTGCCGCCACCTTGCGTGACGAACAGGTAAGGATACGCTGATGGCGGTGCCGATATAGGAGCCACCGGGAGGCGGCCGCCAGTGTGCCCGCCGAGGCACCGCGATCGGAACGTCAATCCCAGGCAACGTCGGTTTCCCGGGAGGAACCACATGGTCGATGGTCGGACAAAGCATCGCGAAGCGCGAGCGACGGCAAAACGAACTCGCCGCGAGATCCTGCGGTGGGGGGGCACTTGGGCGGCGGGCCTCGCGGCCACGCCGTACATGCTGACGAGCCGCGCCTTGGGAGCGGAGAGCGCGCCTGCCGCGTCGGGGCGGCTGACGCTTGGGTTCATCGGCGTCGGGGGAATGGGCACGGGGCATCTCCACGCGTTCCGCGACTTCCCGGACGTGCAGATCGTGGCCGTAGCCGACGTGAACGAGGAGCGCCGCAAGGCCGCCATCGAGGGCGTGGGCAAAGACTGCCTCGCCTACAACGACTATCGGGAGTTGCTGGCCCGCAAGGACATCGACGCCGTCGTCATCGCCACGCCCGATCACTGGCACGCCCTGTGCGCCATCCAGGCCTGCCAGGCGGGCAAGGACGTCTACTGCGAGAAACCGCTGTCGTACAC
>JACQVT010000821.1 GCA_016209665.1 Planctomycetota bacterium
CTGGAAGCCGGTCCCACATGCCGCTCATTCGGCCGCCGGCTTTGTTTCACCCGGCTTGTAGAACTCGATCTCCCATCGGCTCAGGCCGGCCACGAACAGCCGGGCCTTCCTGCCCGCCAGCTTGTCGGTCTCGCGGGCGGCGGCGTCCTGCCCCACCACCTGCGGGTACCACTTGAATTTGACCAACTCCCTCGCGTCGACGATCTTGACGGGCTTGCTCCAGGCTTCGGCGCTGCCGAGTTCGGGGCTGAAGCTGACGTAGACGCCCTCTTGTGCCCAGGCCTTGTCCCGAGCCCGATTGAGCAGCATCACCCACTGCCTCAGATACGTGTTCCAGTGGACGGACGCGCCCCAGAACGCGTCGACCTCCGGCTGGTGCCAGTCGATCCGGGCGGGGAATATCGGCGTAACGTGGCCGCCGATGCCCGGCTCGTCCCACCGGCCCTTGTACCACTTGAAGACCTTGCCCTTGGGTTCGTCGCGGTCGGCGTACTTCATGCGGGCGAGGGAAACGCCCTGTTCGGTAACGTCCTTGTTGTAGGTGCTGATGAAGAAGTAGACGTACTGCTTCTCGTTGTCGACGTTGACGCAGAAGTCGCCGTTGCCGCCCACGAAGTAATGGTTCACGGTCTCGCAGTTGAGCGAGTCGGCCGGGGCCTCGAGGACCAGACCCTGGTCGTGCCAGTTCATGCCGTTGTCGGTCGAGACCATCTGCCCGATCCGCGGGGCGGTGAGCCGGTCACGGCCGCAGATCTTCGGCGGCTCGTTGTGGTACCAGGCATACAGCTTGCCGTCGTCGGCCTTGTGGGTGGCCTCGATCCAGCGTGCGCCCTGCTCGCCCTTGGGACCCCTGTGCCATTCCTCGTCGTTGTCGATCGCCGTCCGCTGCGAAGGTCGGCTCAGCCGGGCGAAGTCGGGTCCCGAACTCCGCCACGGATGGCCCGTCGAGTAGAACATGTACATGATGTCCCCATCCCAGTGGGCGGGGCTGTTGCAGTCGATCTCGCCGTCGGTCTGCTTGTCCTCGATCTTCGGACGCAGCACGCCCGCAAAACCCATCTGCGGCGCGGGCCGCACCACCGCCACCGGTCCGCCGCGCGGTTCCGCCGCGGCCGGACCTGCTCCCGCCAACACCACTACGACCAATACCGCCGACGTGCGTTTCATGTCGTTCCTCCCTTGGCCCCCCAAGCCGCGGGCGGACGCTCATTCCGTCCGTTCGGGTATGAACAGGTCGCCCGCACGGTGGGCATAATACGGCAACAGGCCCTCGAGCGATACGATTGCACCGGCCACCCGGGCCGGATACGCTGGATCACATGGCGACAGCGCCGGCACAGCCGACGGCTCCCCGCTACGACGTCCACGCACACGTGGGCGCGGACTTCGGATTCTACCTCCGCGGCTGGTGGCCCTACTCGTGCACCGTGCAGGACTTACTCCAGCACCTGGACGACGCCGGCATCGACCGGGCGGTCTGTTTCCCCTTCACGTTCTCGTCGGCGTATGACCCCTACGCCTTCGCCGACGGTAGCCGGGTGACGCTGCTGCCCGGACGTGTCCCCTTCGACCGCGAAAACATGCTGCTCGTGCGCGAGCTGGACCGCATCGACGTCGACCGCCGGCTGTATCCGCTGGCGATGTTCGACCCCACCCGGCGGGTGGCCGAGCAGATACGGAACGTCGAGCAACTGACCGGCCGCATCGCCGGGCTCAAGACCCAGCCCACGATCATCGAGTCGCCCATCCGGGGCCTGCTCGACGAGGGCCGCGATCTGATGGCGCTGGCCGAGCAGCACGACTGGCCGGTGCTGATCCACACGGCCATCTATGCTCAGGACCCCTTCTCGCAGGTGGCCGACTGCATCGCCGTCGCGGCGGCGTACCCCAAGGTCCGGTTCAACCTGGCCCACTCGCTGCGGTTCCACGCGGACTACCTGCGGGCGGCCGCACAATTGCCGAACGTCTGGGTCGACTGTGCCGCACACCTTGCCGGGTGTCAACTCGCCCGCGATCCCGACTCGCCGTTCATCGCCCCTCGCGGCCACCGCGTCGACGCCGACTACGCCCGGCCGGCGGAGGTTCTGACGGTCATCCACGAGATGCTCGCCGGCCGATACCTGTGGGGATCGGACAATCCGTTCATGAGTTGGGCGGACGACATGATCCGCGTGGTGTTTTCCTACCGCGACGAGATCGAGGTGCTGGGCGCCCTGCCCGAACGGGTCCGGCGCGACATGATGAGCGCCGCCGCCGAGGAGTGGCTGTTTGGTGTGGGGCCGGCATCTTGCCGGTCCGGACCGGCTGGAAGCCGGTTCCACACAGACGAGCGGCCTGGAGACGAGGAATGTTCGGCCTGAAGGGTCATGCCGCCCTGGTGACGGGCTCGACGAAGGGTGTAGGGCGGGCGATCGCCGAAGCCCTGGCCGCCGCCGGCGCTGACGTGGTCATCCACGGCCGGACCCTGGGCCCCGAGGCCGAGGAGGTTATGCAGCGCTGCCGATCCCTCGGCGTGCAGTCGGCGTTCGTGGCGGGCGATCTGGCCGGCGTGACCGAGGTGGTCGTCCAGGGCGTGTTCGACCGGGCCGTCGCCGCCCTGCCCGGCGTCGACATTCTCGTCCACAACGCGGGCC
>JACQVT010000822.1 GCA_016209665.1 Planctomycetota bacterium
GAGCACTCCAGGCGATCGGCCGCCGCCTCGGTCAGCCGTCGCTTCAGCTCGGTTGTCGCGGCGGTGGCCGAGTGGTTCGAGCTGAAGGTTGTCTTACTGCCGCCGATGCCCGCGTCGTACAGTGCGGTGGCGGTGTCGCCGGTCACCACCTTGACCATCTCGAACGGCACCTGGAGCTGCTCGGCAAGCACCGCCTTGAGGATGGTGAAGGCGCCGGTGCCCACGTCCGGGACGGCGCTCAGCGCGGTGACGCGGCCGTCGTCGTGCAGCGTGAGCACCAGCCCGCAGGGGCCGGAGGCGATGCCCCGTTCCGTGACCGCCACCCCGCGGCCGCGGTTGGGGCCGAGGGGCGCGTCCCAGCCGGAGGCCCGGCGCACCAGCGCCAGCGTGGGCTTGACCATGATGTCCTGGAGCTTGCCGCCGTCCGGCCAGGTCTCGCCGTCCACCATGGCGTTGCGCAGGCGGAAGTCGATGGGGTCGAGCCCCAGGGCGTCGGCAATGACGTCCATCTGCGACTCGCCGGCGAAGACCACCTGGGGCTGCCCGGGCGCGCGAGCGATGCCGCACGGGTCGCTGTTGGTGTACGCCCAGCGGCACTCGATGGAGGTGTGGGGGATGCGGTAGGGGCCGAGGGTACGCGCTACCGAGGGCAGGACGAGCGTGGGCATGATCATGTGGGCGGCGTACGCCCCCCCATCCATGACCATGGTCGCCTGGCGGGCCAGCAGCGTGCCGTCGCGCCTGACGCCGGTCTTGAGGGTGATCGTGGCCGGGTGGCGGGGGTTGCCGGTGAGCAGCTCCTCGGTGGAGGTGGGCACGATCCTGACGGGGCGGCCGGTCGCCTTCGCCAGGAAATAGGCGATGGGCTCCGGGCCGACACCGCCCTTGGCGCCGAAGGAGCCGCCGACGCTGACCCGCTCCACGACCACGCGCTCGTTGGGAAGCTGCAGCAGCTCGGCCAGCAGGTCGCGCAGGCGATAGGGGGTCTGGCAACTGCTCCACACGTGCACGCTGCCGTCGTCCGCGAGCTGGAGGGTGCAGGCGCGCGACTCCAGGTAGCCCTGGTGGACGAGCGAGGTGGAAAAGGTGTGCTCGAGGACCAGGTCAGCTTCGGCGAAGCCCTGCTCCAGGTCGCCCTTCTGGATGCGGGAGATCGACTGCAGGTTGGGCACGTCCGGCAGCTCGGGGCGTCCGGCGTAGGACGTCACAGCGGGATGCACGAGCGGCGCCGAGGTGGTGAGCGCCTGGCGCGGGTTGAACACCGCCGGAAGCGGCTCGTACTCCACCTCGACCAGGCTGAGCGCCTCCTCGGCCACGTCGGGGTCGTCGGCGGCCACGGCGGCGATGGCGTCGCCCACGAAGCGGACGCGGTCGTCGCACAGCACGGGCATGTCCTGGAGGACCACGCCGGTGCGCAGGCCGCCGAGGTCGGCGCCGGTGATCACGGCGCGCACGCCCGGTAGTTGGCGGGCGCGGCTGGCGTCCACCCGCGCGAGGCGGGCGTGGGGCTCAGAGCTGCGCAGGATCCTGCCCCACAGCAGGCCCGGCAACTGGACGTCGGCGGCGTAGGTGGCCGCGCCGGTGACTTTTTCCCGCCCGTCGATGCGCGGGACCGACTGGCCGACCACGGCAAACCCTGGCATGGCGCTCTCCCTGAAGCAGAGGTACAGCCGGGCGACGGCGCTGGCCGTCCACCCGGACGGGAGCAATAGTAGCGCGCCCGGCGCGAGGTGTATATGGCTGGCAGGGGGCCGGGCGATGGCTTCGGCTTCGCCTTGCCGATGGCTCCGCCATACGGGCATGCGGCCGGGCGCCTGGAGAGCGGCCGCGATTTCGACTTGGGGAAGGGCTCCTCCCAGGCCCACGTATGGTAGGATGTATGGCGATGCACAAGACGACCGTCTATCTCCCCGAGGACCTGAAGGCCGAGCTGGAGCGCACGGCCGCGGAGACGGGCCGCAGCGAGGCCGAGCTGATCCGCGAGGGTATCCGCCTGGCGCTGGAACGGCACGCGCCGCCGGCCCCGACCATCGGCATCTTTGTCAGCGGTGACCCTCACCTCTCCGAGCGGGTCGACGAGTACCTCAAGGGCTTTGGCGAGCGGTGATCCTCGTCGACACCAGCGGCGTGCTCGCGGCCGTGGATCCGCGGCAGGCACACCACGTGGCGGCGGCCAGGGTGCTGCTCCGCCCTCGGTGGCGCGTCAGCGATAGTGTCTCCCTAGCTCCGACGCGTAGCTGGCGCCCAGGCGATCGGCGTGCTGGGCCACCCAGTCGCTCAGGCGCGTGCTCCCGGTCGGGGGGCCGCTGGAGACGAGGAGGTCGGCCATCAGCCCGTCGAGCTCGTCTCGGGTGAGCACCCCGTCCCGGACGGCGGCGCCGAGCAGGCCGGACAGGGCCAGCGCGACTCCTGGGGGCAGGTGCACCAGCCGCGCCCGGCTGCCCACGGCCGCCGCGAGGAGCCGCACCAGGCCGTTGAAGGTGTACACCTCCGGGCCGACGGCGTCGACCACCCAGTCCTCGTCGCCGGCGGCCGCGCGCACCGCCAGGTCGGCCAGGTCCTCGGCGAAGATCGGCTGGAGCCGGTACTCGCCGGAGCCCGCGATGGCGAAGAGGGGAAACCGCCGCAGCAGCCAGGCGATGTTGTTGAGCAGGATGTCCTCGAGGCCGTAGATCACAGTGGGCCTCAGGATGGCGTACCCCAGGCCGGAGTCCCGCACGGCCTCCTCCACCAGCGCCTTCCCCTGGAAATACGGCAGGGGCGACTCCCGCGAGGGGTTGGCGATGCTCACGTGCACGATCCGGCGCACCCCGGCTTCCTTTGCGGCTCGAACCAGGATGCGGCTGCGCTCGACCGCCAGGTCGTGGGTGGTGCGGCCGCGGGAGAAGCGGACCCAGTAGGTGTTGAAAAGGACGGTCGCCCCCCGCAACGTCTCCGCCAGCGCCGCGGGACGGTCGAAGTCGAAGGGCGCAACGCGCACCCGGCCGCCGAAGGGGTCCACGCGATCGGGGTGGCCGGTGAGCGTTATGACGCGCCTCCCTCGGGCCAACAGGCGGCGCGCGATGTACCGGCCTGTGTAGCCGAAGGCCCCGGTGACCACGTTCAGCTCCGCTGTTTCCACCGTCACGTGCACCGCTCTACCGCATCGCTATCCCGGCCCGTCCTCGTGTGCGTTTCGCATGAGGAACGGCGAGATTGACCGGGAGGACATGTGTGCTGCCACATCCTCCGCTACCTGAGCTAGACTTGCAACTGCCATGGCCACGGAGCGAATCGGCGGCGAAGTCGTTCGATAGGCTGCGTCGTTCGAACCGCGGTGCGATCATTGGCCCGAGGTCATGCTAGCATTGCCTGAGCAGGCGGGGTGATGCGTGACGGCTTCCTCCTTTAGCTGGCTGGACCACTCAGAGGCTCAGCGGCGCCAGATGCTCGAGATTGTCGACCTCTTCCGCGACAAGGGAACGGTCGACGAACTCGGTTTTGGATCTATCCGCGACGCGTTTTCGGACCATTTCTTCCCGGGGACCAGCACGATCTACACACGCGCCCGCTATCTCCTGTTCGTGCCATGGATCTACCTCCGGATCGAGCGGGACCACATTCCCTACTCGCAGTTGGATGGGCGTGCGCGCCGCGACCAAGCCGCTCTCGCGCGGGCGCTCCAGCATGGGGGCGAGGGTGATGCCCAGGGTGTTATCGGCATTCAGGCCGGTGAGACCCTTGAGCGCACCCCGGCTGCCATCTACTGGACCGGCCTCAAACGCTTCCGCATCTGGAGGTTTCCTGGTTCTATGGCCCAGTATTACGCCGCGGTGCGTCGGGCGGGACCGACCGCGGAGGTGGTTCGCTCGGACGACGGTGAACTGGTCGAGCGGACAGCGATTCCTGGGTGGCACACCGGCCTGCCCAAAGAGCCTCCAGGGTTGCTTGAATGCACGACGCTGTCCCTCACGGCCGAAGAGGCCGAGTACCTCCGTGAGCGTATCACCGTAGAGGCCCCAGGGTCGCTGCTCGCCTTCTGCGTCGACGGTGGCCGCCGGATAAGTCGCATCGACTACCCCTGGCTGCACCCCGATCCCGATAAGTTGCCGACGCAACTTCGTACCGATCTGGGCCACGCCCACCGTTTCTCCGTTGCGGCCTATGGCGCGGCCCTGCTGTACAACCTGATGCTCGCCGAAAAGGCTGCGGAAGCCAGCATCCCAATCGGCGAGAGCCTGGTGGACCGGCGTCGCCACGAGATTCAGGTTTGGGCGAGTAGAGATCCCGCCCCGCGGGCGCTGCTCCGCGGTTGGCGGATGAGCGAGCTGTGGAGCACCGTCCTGGGTAAGGGCCATGAGATCTCGCATGGGACCAGGCAATTCGTCGAAGACCTCGTCGCCATCATGCAAGTAGACCCTGGAGGCCTCGCGGATCATACCGGGGCGCGTCGAACGATCGAGCGCCGCGAGCTCGCCCTGAAGGGCGGACTCGCACGCCTGACCCACCGCCGTGCACTTGAACGGTTCTTCAACGGGTCGACCGGGTCGGCCGGGCTGTACGAACAGACCTACCGATGGCCAAACGTCAAGCGAATCCTTGCCGACATCCACGCGGGCCTGGCGCACAAGGACGCACCGGAGGAGCAGCCAGATGCTTGAGCCCGAGGGCCGACAGCTTCTGCTCGATGCTCTCCGACCGCCAACCGGCTACGAGCTGGAGCACGCGGTCGGCACGACGTACTCCCTCGATCTTATGTCGCTGCTGGTCGCGCCGCTTGGCTTTGCGCTCTTCGACCGAGAAGCATCCGACGGCCGTCTGATCGCTGACCCGATCGCGCTGATCGAGGCCGTTCGCCGCCATGCCGAGCGCATCGACGTCTTCTGTCAGGCCGGCCAGATCGCAGTACCGCGTGAACACCGCGCGATCGTGGCGTACCTCGAGTCCTCGGTCCACGGGGTCGTGCCACCCAACCCCGAAGCCATCTTCCATCCAAAGGTGTGGGTAATCCGCTATCGACGTGCCGAGGACGGCCTGCGCACGTACCGGCTGCTCTGTCTCAGTCGAAACCTCACGTTCGATCGCTCGTGGGATACGCTCCTCCGCATGGAAGGAGAAGCCAAGACAGACGGCAGTGGCGACTCGCGCCTGTCGGAGTTCATTTTGCGATTGCCGGACCTGTGTGTTCCTGGTGGCATCACCGATCGAAGGTCGAACGTCATCCGCCAGCTTGCCGATGAACTACGCTCGGTAGTCTTCGTGCCACCTGACGGTTTCGACCGAGCCGCATTCTGGCCGCTCGGTTTCGATCCAGGGACGTGGCCGTTCGAGGGCCGTGTGGATCGTCTACTGGTCATGTCGCCGTTCCTAACGAAGGGTTGCCTCACACGCCTGGCGGCGAACAGGAGAAGCGACGTGGTGGTATCGCGTCCAGAGGCCTTTGACCTGCTGGGGGGCAGTGCCCTCGCCGGTCTTGCCGAGACGATGGTGATGAGTCCGACCGCGCTCGCTCAAGAGACGGTGGATTCCGACCCGACCACTGGCGAGGCGGCGATCACGGCCGAGGAAGCGATCGCGGAACGGGCGGGAGTCCAGCTTCGAGGGCTGCACGCCAAGTTGTACGTCGCCGATGCGCCGTGGCGGGCGCGACTTTGGACGGGTTCTGCGAATGCCACGGACGCGGCGTTCGGCGGAAACGTCGAGTTCCTCGTCGAGCTAGAGGGCCCGAAACGGTGTTGCGGCATCGACGCGATCGTCGGTGAACGTCAGGCTGGTGTCGGGCTGCGCAAACTGCTCGAGCCGTATCGGCCGACGAGCGACGACCCACGCCAGCTGACCCTCGCAGAACGGCTTGAGCGCCGCCTGGATGCGGTGCGGCGTGCAGTTGCACGGCTGGCGTTCGTGGCGACGATCCGGCCAGATGACAAAGACACGTACCATTTGGCTCTCCACATCTCCCCCGGCCCGGATGTGCCC
>JACQVT010000848.1 GCA_016209665.1 Planctomycetota bacterium
GGGCTACACAGCGCGCTGCCATCCGGCCCGCGTCACTCGTGCACTCGGTGCGACACAGCTCGGCCAGGTGCCGGCGGGCGCGGTGCAAGCGGACTTTCGCGGCGCCCGGCGAGCAGCCGAGTGCCGACGCGGCCTGTTCGAGTGGGATGGCACCAAAGTCGTGCAGCAGGATGATCTCACCCTCCGCCAGCGGCAGCCGGCGCGCGGCGGCGAGCAGGCAGTCCTGCGTGACGCGCTGGTCGTAGGCGTCCTCCGGCGAGGGCGCGGGCGCGGTGGGACCGATCGAGTCCAGGAGGGCGTGCACCGAGAACTCCTCGCCGCTGGCCGCGCGTTCGGCCGGGCTGGCGGCGCGCCGCCGGAGATGATCGCGCCACACGTTCAGCGCGACGCGCCGAGCCCAGGTGCGCAGTTGAGCGCCACCCCGGAACTCTGGCAGACCTTGGACCACGCGGAGCATCGCTTCCTGCGCCAGGTCTTCGGCCAGCGCCGGGTTGCCGGCACGCCGCGCCAGGTAGCTGGCCAGCTCGGCCCGTAACCGTGCAGCCGTCACGTCCTCGAGGACAGGCCTGCGCGCATCGCTACGTGCCTTAGTCATCGCTACAACATCACTCACACCTCGCTAGACGGACGAGACCGGGCTGGAGTTACAGTACGTTTCATCTGAAAGCCGAAAGCCCGAGCACCGACCTGCCGATGATGAGCTTCTGGATCTCGGTGGTCCCATCCGGGATAGTGAGCGTGCGGGCATCGCGGAAGTAACGCTCCACCAGGTACTCGGGGGAAAGACCATAGGCGCCATGGATTTGCACCGCCCGCGAAGTGGTTCGTACCGCCATCTCCGTGGCGTACGCCTTTGCCATCGACGTCTCTCGGTCGCAGCGTAGTCCCTTCTTCACCAAGTGCACCGCTCGGTACGTGAGAAGCCGGGCGGCATCGATCTCCGTGGCCATCCCAGTAACCATATCCTGAATGAGCTGAAACGCCCCGATCGGCTTGCCGAACTGACGGCGCTGCCTGGCATAGTCCACCGCCGCCTCGAACGCTGCCTGCGCGATCCCCAGCGCCATCAGCGCGACCCGGCAACGGGCCCACTGAAACCCCTGGAGCAGCGCTTTGAGTCCTGCCCCTGCCGCTCCGCGACGGCCACCCAACCTGTTCTCCCGAGGAACCCGGCAATCGGTGAACACCAGTTCCGACGTCGCGAAGGCTTTGAGTCCCAGCTTGGGAAGATCTCGGGCCTCGTACGCGGAGCGTTCCCGCTCCACGATAATCGGGCAGATCCCTTCCTTTCCCTTGGCGGGGTCCGTCTGGCAGATGACGATGGCGTAGTCGGAGAGCTCGCCGTTCGAGATCCACGTCTTGCGCCCGTTGATCACGTAGTCGTCGCCATCCGCGACCGCCCGTGTCTCGATCGCCGCAGGGTTGGAGCCCACGTTGGGTTCCGTGATCGCCACGCAGCCGATCTTCTCGCCGGCGAGCAGGGCGGGCAAGGCTCTTTCCCTCAAGTCGTGCGGCCCGGCCTGAATGTAGCGGGCGCAGGCCGAGTTGATCATCATGATTCCTTCCAGTGCTGGGAACACACGGGCAAGCTCCTCGCTCAGCAGGGCCGCGGTGATCAGGTCATCGGTCTCGCCCATGTAGCTGAAGGGTCTGAGCTTGCGGAACAGCTCCGGGAACATCTCGCGCGGAATTCGCGCGTCACCGTAGGCGACAGCAGCGGGCTTGATCTCTTTCTCCAAGAACTTCCGCGCCGACTCGCGCAACAGCAGTTGCTCTTCGGTGAAGTCAAAGTCCATCGGGCTCCTTCCTCCGGTATACGGGCGTCACCTTCCGCCGGGTCCTGCCGAGCACGGCGTTCCACTCTTCCACGCTTGTCTCCCAGACCGATCATCACCCGATCTTCGATGCGCGGGTCGCGGCGGCTCGGGCCGCGGCCCTTCTTGCCTCGCTCCGCATGTAGGCCGCCGTGCCCAGCCGTTCGAACAGGCGAAAGAGCACGGCGCCCGTTCGTGCGAAGTGCCTTGGCGGTCGCGACCAATAACCGGTGGGTTCGGCAGGGCGCCGCCGCAGCTCCGGGTCGAGCCGGACATCGGCAAGCACAATCCCCTCGCCGTCTCCCCGGTGATCGACGACGGCTCCGTCGCTGTCGCAGATCGTCGACAGCCCCGGGAAGCGAAAACGCAGGGTCACGAACGGCGCAATTGGGATCGGCGATGGGCTGTCGGTCGCCGACCACTTGTTGACCATGACTGTGGGTATTCCGAAAGCGCGCGCGTAGTACGGCGCGATGAACTGGAGGGCGTCGCACATCATGGCCCTGGGCAGCAGCGGCGACAGGGGCCCCGAGTGCGGCATCAGCAGGAGGTCGACATCTTCCCGACAGAGCCGCCGCATGAAGCGTGCGGTGTGGTTGTCGGCGCAGATGCCAACCGCGATCCGCCCGAGGTCCGTGTCGATCACCTTCGCCCCCGGGTCGCTGCGGAAGTACCAGCCTTCGAACCCCGGCAGAGACTCCTTTCGGACCCGCCCTGCCACGGAGCCATCCGGAGCGGCGAGCGCGAACGTGTTGTAGAAGTCGTCGCCGTCGACCTCGAGGTACGTCGCGCCCACATAGACGCCGTGGGCGCCCGCTAGCGCGCGGAGCCAGCGCTCGGTCGGCCCGTCCTGCGGCTCGGCCGACTCCCAGATCGAC
>JACQVT010000849.1 GCA_016209665.1 Planctomycetota bacterium
CATCTGGCGGAGGCGGGGCCGCAGGAACTCCAGGTAGCCGCCCAGGCCGCCGGGCCAGTGGTCGGCGAGGGTCTGGGCGCCGTTCCCGCGAACGTGGGTGCGACCGGTGAAAAAAGGCGGGTCGGCGCAGATGAGTTGGCAGCAGCCGTCGGGCAGGCCGGTCATAAAGGCGAGGTTCTCGGCCCGCACGACCTGATCCAAGGGCAAAAGAGCGGCGGGCTTCAGCCCGCGCGGACCGTCGGAGCGCATCGCGGTCCGTATCGCCGCGGGGGCTCAAGCCCGCCGCTCTTTTGCCCTTGGATCAGGTCGTGCGGGCGGAGAACCTCGCCTTTATGACCGGCCTGCCCGACGGCTGCTGCCAACTCATCTACGCCGACCCGCCTTTTTTCACCGGTCGCACCCACGTTCGCGGGAACGGCGCCCAGACCCTCGCCGACCACTGGCCCGGCGGCCTGGGCGGCTACCTGGAGTTCCTGCGGCCCCGCCTCCGCCAGATGCACCGCCTGCTGGCCGACACCGGCGTGCTGTGCCTGCACCTCGACTGGCACGCGTCGCACTATGGCCGCGTGCTGCTCGACGAGGTCTTCGGCTACGCTAACTTCCTGAACGAGATCGTCTGGTCGTACCGCACCGGCGGCGTCGCTCGCGCGTGGTTCGGCCGCAAGCACGACACGATCTTCGTCTACGCCCGCCGCATCGGTGGTCACAAATTCAACCTGCGGCGCGAGGGAACGTTCCGCACCGACGGGCTCAACCACGACGAGCAGGGCCGGCCCTACAAGAACACCCGCGCCGGGCGGCTCTACTTCAACGCCGCCGGCCCAGCCCTGACCGACGTCTGGGACATCCCCTTCCTGTCCACCGTCAGCCTCGAGCGCACGGGGTACCCGGCCCAGAAGCCCGAGGCCCTGATCGCCCGGCTGATCGCGGCCTTCAGCGACGAGAACGACGTCGTCGCCGATTTCTTCGTCGGCAGCGGCACCACGCCCGCAGCCGCCCGCAAGCTCGGCCGCCGGTTCCTCGCCTGCGACCGCAGCGACAAGGCAGTGCGCCTCGCCCGCCGACGGTTGTCGGGGACGCTGCGACCGGCCGGGCGAAGTTGAAAGCGTAACGCGTCTCAGTGCGCGACGATGGTACACCGCGACTCCTCCCGGATGGATGGACCCTCGGCCGCCGCACCCCCGGCCCCGACGAATCCAGACTGCCAGACTCCTACCGCAATGGGAAGGTGCAGCCTCGCAAACCACGGAGTGAAACGCTTCGCCGGATGCTCCCATCCCCCGGAAAGGAACGGCGCGAATACCCGACCGTCAGGCAAGGTGGGGATGAATTCAGCGAAGCCCACCGGCTGCGTGCGGTGGGTTCGACTGAGGAAGGAACGTTACTTCGCCACGTCCGGTGGATTCGTGGCCTCGTACAGCAGCTTGACCAGCTTGTCGTTGGCGTCAATCTTACGGGCCTTGGCCAGCACCTCGTAGGCCCGGTCGATCTGCCCGCTGTAGTTCAGCACGTACCCCAGCAGAACCAGCCGGTCCATGTTACCGGGGGAGGCCTTGGCCGCGGCGTCGAGCGCATCCAACTGCTCGGTGAAGTCGGTCTTCCTGCCGTAGTCCTCCCGCAGGTCATAGGTCAACAGTGCGATCCGCGGCTCAAGGCTGAACGCCCGGCGAAGATACTCGACGCCCTCCTGGTACCGCCCGATCGCGAACAGGGCGTGTGTGGCGTACAGCCGGACCGCCGGGTCGCCCTGGTTCTCATCCGCCGCGAGCTTGAAATACTTGGTCGCCTCGCGGTACTGGCCCGCCCGGAACGCCGCCAGGCCGCGGCTCATGTGAGTCCCCGCGTGTGACAGCACCGACTCCACACGTTCGCTGCTGGTCCGCTCCCATCGGCCGCGGTCGTAGCCTTCCAGGAAGCCGAACCGAAAGTACTCACCCGCCATGCCGTCGCCGATCCCATATGCGCCCACGTACCGGCCATACCCGTACCGCGACGGCTGGCCTCCGAAATAGCGATAGTCCACCCACTCCCGCTTGCTGCTCGGCAGACGCGAGTGACCGTAGGAGTACCCGCCGTAGCCATACGGTCCCGGGTAGGGCACCCACGAGTTGACGGGGAGGCCGTTCTCGCGAGCCAGCGTCGCATCGCCGGGCCCGTTGGGCGCGGCCGGCTCGGCTACCGCCGACGGTCGAGCCGCCGGCGCCGCCGAGCCTGGTGCGACCGCCGGTTTCAGGCCGGGTTGCGGCCTCTGCGGTAACGGCACCCGCTGCAGACGCACCAGCGCCTCCGTCACCGTTCCTGAATCGGCGGGCATCGTGCTGGGCCGGGCGTTTACCGAACTATCGTCGTTGCCGCTGTCCGAACCACCGGTGGCGGCGTTGCTGGTGCCGGGGTCCTGCGCCGAAGC
>JACQVT010000850.1 GCA_016209665.1 Planctomycetota bacterium
GCGGCCGAGGAGATCGTCAAGAGAATAGCGGACAAGGGCGGGACGACGACCATCATCAACGCCTCGCCGCTTCCGCCGGACGTGAACAAGGCGTTGAAAGACCTGGTCGAGCAGTTTCCGGGCATCCTGGACTACGACGAAGCCAAGGGTGCCGTCCGTTGGAAGGCCGACCTGCTGTTTCCGCTGGGCAGCGACCAGTTGACCGCGAGCGACGAGGTCATGGAGGCCCTGACGAAGTTCGTCGAGATCGTCAACATGGCCAGCGCCGCCAACCTGGACGTGATCGTGGTCGGCCACACGTGCACCACCCCGATCGTCAAGCCCGAGACGCTGGCCCGGTTCAAGGACAACTGGTACCTGTCGGCCGGCCGGTCGATCGTGATCATGCAGATGTTCGCCTCCAAGGGCGTCGAGGACACCCGCATGGGCGTGATGGGATACGGTGAATACCGCCCGATCGCGGACAACGCCACGACGGAGGGCAAGGCCAGGAACCGCCGCGTCGAGGTGTACCTGGTACCGCACGCGTCCGTCCAGTCGATGAGCGGCCAGGCCGGGTTGTACGAGGTCAAAGACTCGAACCTGATGTTCGCCAAGTCGGAGCCGCCCAAGGCCGCCCCGGCGGAGGCGGCTTCGCCGGCGGCGGCATCACCGGCCGCGGCGGCGAGGAATTGAGGCTGGACCGGGCGGTTGCTGCGGCCGCTCTGCCCAAAAGACCGACACGCAAAAAAGGCGCCCCACCGGCGCCTTTTTTGTCGTTTGGGGTGCCTATAATGTGCGACCGACCGTGGTGTTCCCCGTCGGTCGCTTACCTTGCGAAGCCATGAACCAGTTTGAACCGTCATCGTCGGATGTTTCGTCCCCGACATCCCAGCCGAAGCGGCTGCACGATTGCATCCGCAGCATCTGGTTCGGCGTGACCATGCTGGCGATCATCTTCCTGTACAGCTCGATCGGCTCGGCCTCACCGCCGGTACGCCAGGGCATCCTGGCCGACTGGCTGGGGATCGAGTGGCTGCGGTTCGAGAAGACCGAGATGCAGTGGTTCGCCTGGTGGCCGTTCCAGGCGATGCTCGGCCTGTTGTGCGTCGGGTTGGTGCTGGCCACGCTGCGGATTCGGTTGAATGTGCTGAACGCGGGCGTGTGGGTGATCCACAGTGGCATCCTCATGCTGGCGATCTCCAGCGTGGTGTACTTCAGCAGCAAGATCGAGGGCGAAGCGGTCATTTTCCATTCGCGGGCCCTGGTGCTGGCGCCCGGCATGACCGAGCCGACGAGCTTCGTGGTCCGGCCGGAGGCCCGGGGCATCGTGGGCGTACCGGGACATTATTATGACATCCGGGTCGTCCAACTGGACCCGGGCTACGTCATTCCCGAGGGCGCGAACCGCGGCAGAAAGACGACTGCCGTCTGGCTGGCGATAACGCCGGCGAATGCCGGCCAGCGGTTCGCCCGGCTGCTGCTGTTGGGCTATCCCGAGCTGACCGAGGATTACCTGATCGAGTCCGGCGGGGTGGTTCGGGCGGCCGAACGGCAGGGCGGGCGACCGCTGGTCGATGAAGGATTGCAGATTCAGCTCTGGTACGACCCGGCGGAATACTTCTACCTGAACGACACGGCGGCGGTCTATGCCCGGTTCTCGTCCGATGACGACTGGACGGAGCTGCGGATCGACGGCATGGCCAAGTATTACGAGCACGTCGATGACACGGCGGCGGTCTGGCCGGAGGCGGGGGAGCCGATGCCGCCGCCTCGGCCGCTGGACCTCAAGCCGCGGGCCGTGGGCGAAGCGGCAAGCCTCGCGGGCATCGACCTGCGGGTCACGGGCTATCTGCCCTATGCGAGCGACAAGACCGTCTGGCTGCCGGGGGGCGAGCGGCTCAATCCCATGCTGCGGTTCCGCGTGAAGGCACCGTTCGCCGAGACGCAGGAGGAACTGCTGGCCCGGGTGCCGGGGCGGAACGTGCTGCGGCTGCCCACCGGCCAGACGATCGCCTTCGAGTGGGCGGATGACGCCGACGCGCTGGCCCGGCGGACCGCGCGGCCGGTGCCGCGGCTGGGGGTGAAGGTCAAGTCGCTCAAGCTGGACCAGACCATCAACCTGGCGGACCTGGAGGGCGAGGACGCCGTCCCGCTGGCCGGCACGGACTACTCGATCCGCTTGCAGCGGACGATGCCGGCGGGCGCGGCGGGCAGCGAGAGTCCGGCCGGACTGCTCGTCCACGTTCACAAGCGTGACGCGGAGTTCCACCGGCTGGTGTTCGATGGCCGGGGCGACGGCGGGCTGGACCTCGACGACCAGTTGAACGTGATGCCGCAGCCGGTGGACGCCGACCTGGAGCTGGAGTACCTAGACC
>JACQVT010000841.1 GCA_016209665.1 Planctomycetota bacterium
CGCCGAGCCGCCGCCCGATCCGTTCGCTCACGTTGCTCACAAGCTCAAGCGGACAGGCCATGCACCAGGCCCGCCCGAACAGCACGGCGATCCAGACCATCGCGGGCCACCAGACGCCCCAGATCAGCAACGTAGCCAAGTTGGTCTGCGCGTAGAGCTTCTGGGCGACCCCCGGCGGCGCAAAGCGGCCCCACCCGATGACCGCCAAGGCCAGGAAGACCGCCAACATGGCGGCCTGGAAGATGTATGGAAACCCCCGCCACAGGATCAACGCCCGCGCGCCGGGCAGCCGCAACAGGTCGAAGCCTTTGGCCACTCGCCCGATCTCCACGGCTTCGCTCTGCACCGGCTCGGACCCCCGCGCACGTACCGTCACGCTCACGGTCCCGTCCTCCTTGAGGAACTCCCCGACGAAACTCCACCCCGTTTGCCCGGCGGCCGCGAGCGGTGGCCTCACTACTGGTGCTCGGACAAGTTCAAAACCGCGCCGATCGCGAGGAGGATCCTTTCTCGTTGCGGACGACAAACACCACTGCTCGAACATGGAACAGAGTACCTTTCTCCCACGATCGGTCCGACTTAGAATCGGCTTAGAATCCTCGAAGACACCCGCCGCCGGGCAAGAAGCCGCGGACGTCGGCTGCGATCCAGCCGGCCGACTTCGCCGTCGGCTTGAACCGATAAGCGGTCGGGACTGGCCGAGAACTCAGGGAGCCAGGATCAACTCTCGTCGATGCGAAAGCGGGGCCACGGCAACTGCCGGACCCCGCTTCAGAGTGAAAAGGAAGTCTGGTGCGACCGTCTTGAATCACGGAGCGGCGGTGTGGCAGAGGCCACAGGCATCGGTGTACGGAATGGCCATCATGTCCGCAGCCTTTGTCGCGATGGACGTGCGCAGCGGTACGTCAAAGAGGTGCGACGAGATGTCGCCCGAGTAGTAGGTCACACCTGCGATCGTCCTCTGCTTGAGGCCCGAACCCGACTTCGCGGTCTTGGGCATGTGGCAGTCCGTGCAACCGATGTTGCTCATGAAAGTATTCGGGATGCCCTTGGAGGCGTAATGGGCCTGCTCGCGGCTGGCGAGCGAATCGCCTTCCGGGAAAGAGGCGCCATGGCATGTCATGCAAAGGCCCTCGCCTACGCCGGCCTTGGAGCTATCAAGCTTGTCCCGCAACTGGTGGTCAAACTCGGTACCTCCGTGCGGGTCGTGGCAGGAGGCACAGGTGAGAAGTTCGGACTCGTTGCGGTACTTCCTCGTCTTGATGAAGTCCGAGGCCTGCTGGTGGTGTTTCTTGGAGTGCTTGCCATCACCCTTGTTGGCATCCCACAAACCGTCGTCGAGCTTGGAGACGAAGTGCGTGAGGAACTCCTCGCGGCTGGCGCCCGCACGCATCATGTGACCGCTGCCGTCCATCGGAGCCTCGGTCTTGTTGCCACCGATCCCGAGCGCACGCGTGTGGCACTGGGAGCAGATTGCGACCTCGCGTTCGGGGGTCAACAGGCGCGGGGTCACAATGGCGCGGCCTTGGCCCGCGCTGTACCAGTGTTCCGAGCCCGGGCCGTGACACGACTCGCAGGAAATGTTGATCTCCTCGAGTAAGCCGTCACCATCGAAGTCCATCTCGCCGTTGACGTCCGGCACGGCGTGGGCCTTGAACCCACTGGTCGCATCGCCGGTGAGCGAGAAGCCCGTGAAGTGGCAGCCGGCGCAGTTGTTGTCGAAGGCCTTGGTCTTGGGTGGAGTCTTCAACGCCGGTACGGTCTCGTTGTACCAGTTCTGGGCGTTGTACTGCTGCCACACCCACCGCGAGGAAGGCTGGGTCTCGTCGACTTGCCCCTGGAAGTTGTACTGGATGGGGAGAACGTAGCGGCTGCCTGCGATGACGGTGACGTAGCGTTGCTTGTAGAGACCGCCGCCGTAGGTCATCTCGGCCTCGTAGGTCACGGTGCCGCCGGCGCCCTTCACGTCGGTCAGATCGACGTAATACTTGCCCGCCGCGGTGTATAGCGTGGCCGTGAAGCTCACCCCGGCACCGGGATCGGTCTCCGACACCTTCCAGTCCGGAGAAGCGGTGTTGCCATTATAGGCGTAGTAGTAGAGCGTGGTGCCGCCGGCAGTGAACTTCGCCAGGGGCTCGTTCCAGTCCGGGAATCGCGAGTCGTCCTGGTGCGGTCCGAGTTCGCCGATCTTGCGCAGACCGAGGTAGTGCAGGGTCTGCAGCTCGTGCACGATCCCGTGGCAGTTGATACACACCGACGGGCCGACGTACTCGGCGGCCGGGCTGGGGCGGGTAGAAACCTCAATATCCAACTGCCGGCCGACGATGTCGGCCTCGGACCGTGCTTTGCGGCAGAGGCTGCCGCCGGGCAGATGGTCGGCGTCGGTGGGAACGACGACGATGAAGTACGATCCGGCGGCGACGGTGGTGATGCGGTATAAACCGCTCTCGTCGGTGGTCGCCTGCGTGTAGCCGGCACCGTTGGCCGCGATCGAGTCCTCGAGGGGCTCGTCGACCGTGCTCGTGCGCTCGACGGCGATGTCGGTGAGGGCCATCGCGGCGGCGGGAATGTCCGTGCCGGGAACCAGGTAGACCGTGGCCCCGACGACGGGGTCACCTGCCGTGTCGCGGACATAACCGACAACGCCCGCCGGCTCCAAAGCCACATAGGGCGGCCCCGGAGGACCGTCGGCGCCCGGAGGACCGTCGGCACCTGGAGGACCCTCAGGGCCCGGAGGACCCTCGGTGCCCGGAATCGCTGGGCAGCCGATCAGTCCGCTGAGCAGCATCGCGCCAACAGCCAGTACCAACAGGTATGTTCTTCCCATAGCTCTTTCTCGGTAAGACGAGATGGACCAGATAACGCTGCCCCGTTCCGTCGGTGAGGCGGCATTGAGCCTCACGACAGCTTAGACTGCAACTTGAAGAGTAAGCTAGTTGGAACCGTAGAAACGTCAAGGCTAAAAACGCCTTAGAAATCTATAAGGTGCTTCGCGCCACGGTTTTGCGACACCTATAATGACACGTGACCCCGCAGGTTTCCGCTCTCACCCGCTTCTTGCAAAGTTGTTGCCCCCGGCGCAGTCTGTACGCACGGCGGGACTTCGAGAAACCGGTGGCATCCGAGCAAAGTGCCGGGCTCGCCGAAGGAGTCGC
>JACQVT010000830.1 GCA_016209665.1 Planctomycetota bacterium
ACGCGACCAGCGAACGCCGCATCGGCGTGCTACTATTCAAACGCTCCATCGTTCACGTACTGCAACCGGATAGACGCACCAATGATGCTACAGTCTCCAAAAAAGAAATGCTTTCTCTTGTGCGTCTTGTGCATTTTCGTGGCTGAATGGATCTCCTGGGACAACCCGCCATGCTTCTCATCCGCAACAGCGTCCGCGCTACCTGGGAACGGCTACGCATCGACCCATGAACTCCGGTCGCCGGCGAAGGCGTGCAGAATCCACCCCATGTGATAGGGCCGGGTCTCGTAGTCCACGCTGCGTGGCGGAAACAGCAGCTCAACGCCCGGCGCGCGTAGCGACGAGTGCACGCTGCTGACGGCGGCCTGCAATCGCCGCGCCAGCTTGCGAGGCTCGCGCCGAGCCACCTTCCGCCAGATGACCTGCGCCTCCCGGTCGATCAGCGAGCCGTCCAGCTCCGGCGGTTCGTACAGCCACCGCACACCGCGCTTGATGGAGTCCGTGTGATCGTCGCCGCCGGCACGCTCCAGGGCCAGCAGGGCCATCGGTCCCATCCCGTCCTGGTGGACGGCATACACGGGGAAGCGCTCGAGCACTTGGCCGGTCCGGACGTCGTAGTGCCACCACCACTGACCATCGGACCCTTGTAGCTCACACATCCGCGTCGCGCACCGTCGCGCCATGTCGATCGCCCGCTCGTCGCCGGTGGCCAGGTAGAACGCGGACAGGGCCTGAATCGGGTAGGCCAGATCGGCATAACAGCACACGTGGGCCCGGAATCGAGACGGACACGCGCCCTCGGGGTAGTGCGGGAACAGCCCCGAGACCTCCCGGAACGATGCCATCAACCGGTCGGCGATCCTCCGGGTCAGGGCCTCGTCGTCCGCAGCGCTCCCCGGCATCGCCAGGGCTGCGAGAGACCAGGCCAGTTCGACGGTCGGGATCGGCCCGTCGTCGGGCCGCATCGACCGCAACCGTTCCAGCGCGACCGACGCCCTGGGGTGCCCCAGAACACGGGCCGCCCAGAGCGTCAAGGCGACTTCGCCCGGATCTTCGGCCCGACTGGCCGCATCGAGCAGACCGCCGCAAATCTCTTCCCGGCTGTTCCCGTGGAGGATCTCTCGGCCCAGCGTCTCCGATTCGCCGGCCAAGCCGATCAGGACGATGGCCGTGTAGCGGCGGCTGATGCCTTCCAGCACGTCCATGCCACGCCGCCGGCGCAACCGAAAGGCGAACAGACGCTGGTCGGGCCGGTACATGCGCGGCAGGGCGCTCAGGGCGATCGAACGCATGTCCGCCACGGCGGAGTTCAGATCAAACTGACTCATCAAGTGCAAGACGGGTTTTCGACGCGTCTGCGGCCCGCGTTTAGATCACGTCCCATCACGGCGGCGACTGTAGAAGCTGGTTCGCCCGCTGGATGCCCGCACCGCGCTGCAAGAAACCCAGCGGGTCGAACTGATCCTGCAAGCCGCCACCCTGCCGGCCGCCCGCTAGGCCCTGCCGTGCAGCGGTATTAAACGGGTTGGCCCCCGTGCTGCTGTAGTCGAACCCGTAGCCGGCGGTGGCCGTACCGCCCACACGCAAGAAGACGTTCTTGTTGACCCAGTCCTGAATCCTGGTTTCCAGGCTCTCGGGTACCCACAGGATGTCCCCCGCGGCGAGGGTGATATTGGGATCCTTGCCGGTGGCGACCCGATCCAGATTGAGCTTGACCTGCACGTCCTGGCCGTCAGGCATCCGCCGGATGAGCGTCGCCTCGTGAGGCGTGACGTCCGTCCGCAAGCCGCCCGAACTGGCCAGGGCCTGCAAAAGGGTCACGGGCACGCCCGACGGGAAAATCTGCGGCCTCGGTGCGTTCACCAGACCGCCCACGAAGATCGTGTTCGGGGTGGCCGCGCGCACGGTGACGATGTCGCCACTTTCCAACGGGGCCAGGGCCAGGGCCGTTTGCAGCCCCACCGGCTCGGTCAGTTGCAGCTCGGCGCTCTGACCAGGTTCCCGCAAGCGCTGCAAGACCACCTCGCCCGATGCCAGTTCGGACAAACCGCCCGCAGCCACAACCGCGTGCAGCAGGTTGCGGTCCGTCCGCTTCAAACTGACCAGGCCGGGCAGGGCGACTGAGCCGACCACCAGGACATCCGTCGTCTCCGTGTCGACGAGCGAAACATAAACCACCGCCTCGCGGTAAACCTTGGGCACATAGGCGCTGCGGATCGCCTGCTCGACGGCTTCGAGGGCCAGATCACCCAGGTGGACCTTGCCCAGACCGGGCATCTCAGCGTCGCCGTTGCGGTCGAGCCGCACATCCAGAGGCGGGAGTTGGCCCTGCTGATCCATGCCGGTCATGACCACGCGGAGCACATCGCCCGGCCCGACCTGGTAGGGCCCCAGAGCCTCGTTGATCATCGCCTTGGCCTGCTCCGGCGTCGTGGCGGGTTGTGTCGCCGGCGTCTTGTGGACCTGCTTCTCCTGGATCTCCTGGAACTCGGCAAGGCTGATGCGGTGTTCCTCACAACCTCCAACAGCGCCGATGACCATCCCACCCAATGCCACTAGTCGGACTGCCGACGCCCCAATCCCGCTGCGTGTGTCGAGCCGTCTATGCCCGCTCATGCGTCGAGTCTCCTGTCCAACGCCGACCAGACCCCCGCAAAAAGTCCTCCTGTATTTTCGGCGAAGCCTGGGTCGTTTCATGAGGCCGACGCGATTCTTGGGCGGGTGCTGCCCCCGCCAGCCAAGCCCGGACGGATGCTCCAACGCAGGAATGACTGCTTTCCGCCGGCGGCTCGGCCCGGCCGGACCAGCCAACTCAGGGGTACACTCCAGCGACCGCCCAGGCTCACCACCGTGGCCAGAATGATCTTAAGGTCGAGCCGGAACGACAGATGCCGGACGTAAGTGAGGTCGTAGTAGATCCACTCGTGAAACCCGCCCCGGGACCGATCGGCGTCCCGACAGATCTGCCACAGACCCGTAATGCCGGGCCGGACCGAAAGCCGGGCCCGCCGCCATTGCACGCAGATCTGGTTCTCCCGGAACGGGGAGGGCCTCGGGCCGACGAGGCTCATTTGGCCGGCCAACACATTCAGGAGCTGGGGCAACTCGTCCACGTTGGTGCCCCGCAGCCAGCGGCCGATTCGCGTCACCCTCGGGTCCCGGTCGAGTTTGAACTGCGGGCCGTCCACCTCGCTGTTCTTGTAGAGATCGGGCTGCTTGCTGTGGGCGTCCTGCACCATCGTGCGAAACTTGATGCAGGAGAATTCACGGCCGTCCTTGCCTTCACGACGGTGGCGGAAGAGGACCGGCCCCTTGGAATCCAGCCTGATCAGGACCCCAGCCAGTACAAGGAGAGGGGACAAGAGTACCAGCCCAACGGCAGCCACGGCAGTGTCCATGATTCGCTTGGCAGCCAGGCCCGCCATCCGGCTTCTATGGGGGGCGGAGTCCAACGGTCGGGCGAAAGACCCGGCACCGCTGTCCAGTGCATGGAGCCACTCGTGACCCTGTACGCTGGGCCAAGGGGTGGCGTCCGGAGAGCAGACATCGGAGGGGCCCGGTCGGTGAGCAGCCACGACCCGTTGCCGCACCGTCATCCCGCGCGGCACTGTGGTACCCGCCCGGAGCACCGACTGGGCGATCACGGTTCGAGGCCCAATCCGGCATCCGGTGCCAATCAGCGTGGGACCGATGATCGCGGCACCTTCCTCGATGCGACTGCGAGCCTGGATCAGCACGGGGGGAACCAGACGGACGGACGGATGCACGCTACAGCCGGATCCGACCCACACCCCCGGGAGGCGGGCGGAGAACCCGCGACTGGGTGGCTGGGCGAGGGCGTCGATGAGCGTCTGCTCGTTCAGGCCAAGAAACGCCTCCTCGACGGTCAGGTCGCAGACGGCGCAACTGACCGGCAGGTCGCGGCTGAGCAGCCCCTTGATGCCCAACTGATGCCGCAGTTCCTGCAGCGTTTCAAAGCGAAGTCCGCACAAGGCCCGGGCCGGAGCCACGGAGCAAACGATGGCCCCGTCCGCCACCTCCGACCAGTTGCCCGGGCTGTATAGCCGCCGGACCCGCCGGATGCGGCCGTCCCGGTCGCACTCGATTCGCTCCGTGGCCCGTTCGGGATCCGACCCGATGGAGACCACGTGAGTCACCCCCCGGTAGTCGGCGAGGCTCTTGTCCACTTCGGCAACTCCGGGACCCCCCAGCGGCCAGCTCCGGGCCTCAAGGATCAACAGGTAATCGGTGGTCTCGTAGTTATCGAGCGCCGATGCCAACCGTGCCGGTGCGATGGTTCTGAGGGTCAGGCCCTCATCGGGGTGGACGCACGCTGAGTAATCGGGGCCGTCCGATCCGGCGGCAAGAATCAGGATCTCGCGCCGCCCCAGACCAGCGAGCCGGTCGATCACGCCGTCCAGGACCGAACCCAACCCCAACGGCAGGGCCAGCAGGGAATCCGCCCCGCCTTCGCGTCCGGCGTAGCCCGTTCGGCAATCGATGATGAGCGGGATCAGTCGCATTGCATCGCGATTCGGGCCTCGGGAATCGGGATTCGGGATTCGGGGGGCGGGCATCCTGGCCGCCTTCTTCTCCGCGTCGCCCGCGTCCCCCAGTCCCCGCGTCCTTCTTCCCCGGGTCCCGGGCCCCGAGCCCCGCTCCCTAAGTCTCCTGGCCGCCTTCTTCCCCGGGTCCCGGGCCCCGAGCGAGCCCCGCTCCTTTCGTCGCGTACGCATACTCCCCGTAACCGTAGTGGTAGGAGGCGGAGGGCGTGTCGCCGCCGATCATGACCACCCCGAGGACGCCACTCCGGGTCGCCGCCAGGTGGCCGAACGCCGTCCAGGCCTCCGCTCGACGGTTGTGGGATGCCTTGAGGACCAGCAGGGTCCCATCCACATGGCCGGCCAGAATGCGAGCGTCCGCCACCGGCAGGACCGGGGGGCTGTCCAGAATCACGAAGTCGTACGACCGCTTCCATCGGACCATGCAGTCGGCGAAGATGCCGTTGGCCAGGACCTCCGGGTTGAATGTTTCCTGCATGTTCCCCATGGGCAGGACATCGAGGAAGGGCATCGCCGTCCGCTGGATGGCCCGCACATCGTCGACCGCACGGCTGAGCAGGGCGGCCAGACCTGGGCCTTCATTGAGGCCAAGCCGGCTGGAAAACGAGGGCCGGTAGAAGTCACCCTCGACCAGCAGCACTTTCTTGCCGGTGGCGGCCAGACTCCGGGCCAGCAGCAGGGCCAGGCTGCTCTTACCCGCCTGCGAGGTGGGGCTCGTGATCAAGATGGCGCGTTCGCCCGTGGTGCTGCCCAGACGCTCCAGCAGTGCCGTCCGCACCATCCGGACGCCTTCCATCACCGACGTCAAACTGTTCGGTGCCGGATAGCCGTTGGTCACGGCTTCCCCGGCGGGGCTGGCCAGCAGCGAATGGTCTGACGCCCCCCCCAGTTCTCTCGGGATGATCGCCTTCGCCAGCAACGGCAACCGCCCGAGGAACGGCACCCGGTGAATATGCTGGATGTCGTCCACCTCGTGAATCCGCGAGTCGCTCATGTGGCGCAGGTAGCCCACCGCGAGGGCGGCCATCAGTGCTCCAGCCAGGGCCATCACGGACAGCAACGGCCGACGGTCGCGGTCCGGCTCGGATGGTTTGAGTCCGTAGGAGTCGACGGCGATCCGGCCCGGCGCCTTCGACTCCATTTCGAGCGAGGTCAAACGGTCGCGCACCGTCGCGAAGACCTGTTCCTTCTCGCGAACCTGTTCCTCGTTGCGAGCGATGTTCTGGATGTCCACCACCTTCTCGCGGAGTTTATCGATGTCCTTCTGAAGCAGGTCCCGTTCGAGTTCTTTGTCCGGAAGCAGTTGCTGCTGGACAACTTCGGGAGCCATGGAGGCCGCCGGCAAGCTGGCGGGGTTCGACTGCGTCTCGGCGCGGTGCTTCCATCGCTCCTTCAGTTGGGCCTCTCGATCGGCAAGCAGGCTGTCAGCGTGGCTGACGTTCGAGGCCAGTTGCCTGATCCTGGGGTGCGACTCGCCAAACTCCTGGCGCGCGAGGTCCAGTTCGTGGCGGGCGTTCTTCATGGCCAGGTTGAGGTTCCGCCACTCGGCATCCTCCGCGTAGGCCGGGTCGGCCTCCGCCGGCGGGCTGTCGTCGAGGTCGGCGGGCTGGCTGGTGCCGCCGGTCTGGCGCTCCAGACGATTCTTGAGGAGCTTGAAGCTCCTGTCGGCCTCCATGTACCTGGATTCGAGATCGTTCAGGTTCGTGCTAAGCTGGGTGCGGAGTTCCACTGAGTCCATGAGTCCGGAGTCCCTCGACAACGTCCTCCGCAGCTCACGCAACCCTTTGATCTCGGTCTCGAGCGCCGCGTGCTGCTCTCGAACCTTCCCGATCAGTTCGATGCTCTCCAGCCGCTCCCGCTCTTTCACAGCCCTGTAGTACTCGTCAACCACGGCATCCACGATGAGCTTGGCCTCGCCCCCCCGTTCCGTGCCGACCGTGATGCCGATGAGTTGCGTGTTGGGACGAGTCTGGACCTGCAAGGCCTTCGCCAGCCGCTCCAAGGGGGGCAGCGGCTCCCGCAGGAGCCGATGGCCCTCCTCCCGGTACCAGTGCGTCTCCCGGATGTCCTCGCGGTCCAGCACTCGTTCCAGAACCTTGGGATTTCGGATGGCGTTGACCTGCGTGTTCATGTACTCGCGGTACAGCGGCAGCATCCCGTTATTCTCGGTGGGATACACGATCTTGGGTACCACCGGCTCCACCCGGACCACGGCCGTGGACTCATAGGTAGGTATGGTGAACAGCCAGACGCACGGGATCGAGGGACCGGCAACGAGAACGAATACCGCCAGCATCAGCCATTTGTGACGGAGCAAGCCGTGGACCGAGACCGTCGAGGTATGGCCGGAATGGGAGTTGCTCAATGCCGGCTCGAAAACGTCGCTCGCGAGCAGTTCGGCGGCTCCGGGTCCCGCACTTGCGGGCCGCGCGGCGAGCATCATCGTGCCCGAACCATCGGGACCGCGTCCTTGAGAATCTCTCGGTTGCTCAGCCATGATGTTCCCCCGCTCCTTCCAGTGAGTGCTGCGCGGCGCCAGGCCCGTGCAACGGCGCCGCATGAGTTGTGGCAGGTGAGAACGTCGTTAGCGGGCCGGCGTTCCAGACCGGGTACGGCCGACGGCCCGCGTTTGAGTGGGTGAGGACGGAAGCTTGAGCCGGCTTGCCCGCCGAAATCCGGGATGTCGCAACGGCGGGCAAACCCGGCCGCCCGTTTCCAAGATTCGCACACACGGTGCCTCGGACAACCGTACCAGCGTCGATCCGTGTCCCGTCGGTCAGCACACAGTCGTCCAGGATGGCATTTGAACCGATTTGACATCCAGACCAGATGATCGATCGACTGACGACCGTCCGGGGCCCCAGCGTCGAACCCGCCCCGACAGTCGTGGGACCGACGATGAGGGCCTCGGCCCCGACCACGCAGTCAGGCTCGATGATCATCGGACCGATGAGCTGGGCCGTCGGGCTGACGTGGGCCGTCTCGTGTATCCAAGCCTCATCCCGACGCAAATACTGGGAATCCATCCCACTCTCACGCGACATCCTCGTCACCGCCCACCGACACACGGAGATGTAGGACGGCGTGTCCAGGACACGGCCCGCGGCGCAGTGTCCGACGACATGGGTGATGACGCGTTTGCCTTGGGCGTACAGATGCGGCAGCAGAGTTTCCTTGATGTCCTGGTAGCCTTTCGCCGGAACAAGCTTCAATGCCTCCCGCGAGAACACATAGATGCCGGCCGGCTCCAGGTCTCCCTCGGTGGCCCGCCGGCGGGTCCCGGATCTCGTGGCCACGACGGTGACACAAGCGTCGGCTGTGCGGTGGGCTGCCAGCAACGTCACCAGATCAAGACGCGGCACCACGGTGCCGTATATCACTACAAACAGCTCGGCGGGACTCACGAGCGCCGCATCGCGGAGGCTGCCCGCCGGCCCGCGGGGCATGACATCCTCGTAGTATTCGAGAGCCAGTCCCAACTCGTTACCGTCCTGAAGGCATCGGCGAAGATAGCCGGTGTCGCTGTTGGCACACAGACTGGCCGTGCGTATCCCGTAGTCGTGAAGCCATCGCAGGGCGTGGCAGACCAGAGGCTCACCGGCGATCGGGATGGCCGGACGGCAGATGACCTCGTCGAGGAGGCAGTCGCCCCAGGAGTGCACCCCCGCCAGAACAATGCCATGCGCAACCGCCGGCCAGGGGGCGGCTTGATCACCCTCTATCGAGGGGGCCTCGCGGAAGCCGACGCTCCGTTGCGACTTCGATGCCATTCGTGTCATTTTCCCCTCCCCTCCTGGCCACTGAAGGCCAGCGGCCGCTCGGCCGGCTGATGACAGTCAACCAGGATCCGCATCGCCAGCTTCAGCCTGTTCCGCCATTCGCAGTGGCCGGCAAGTGCGTATGCGGGAGCCTTGCGGTGGTAGCCTCGGCTGACCCATCCGGCAATGGGATCTTCGGCACCGCGCAGCATCTCCGTCCGAAGGCGGTCATCCAGTTCGATGGTGGTCCGGCAAGCTCCGTGGGCAAACACATATCGCTGCCCTGACATATCCTCCAGCGAGCAGGATTCCCCCAGGTGCAGGAAAACGGTCGCCCTGTGGAGCCCGGGACCCGTAAGCTCATCCACCACCCGGATCTCGCCCCGATGCCCGATCAGCGAGATCGTGCGCCGGTGGGTCACCCCGCCGGTGAGTCTCAGGTAGCCGTCGTGCTCGCCCACGACCGTGCCGCCCTGCAGGGCCGGCTCCCACCGCACACAGCGGGACCTCGCCCGTTTCCCCCAGAGGAACCCTCCCAGCATCTCGGATTGGTCCTGGTCATCGATCACCACGGTGTTGTGGGCTCGGGTACTCCGGAAATAACGTCGCCAGGCCGGGTACGTGAAGTAGTCGTACGTGCCCGGGTCCACCAAGATGTCCTCGCCGAAAGCCCGCAGCGTGAAGCTCAGGGCGTCGGCGTGGCCATGAGCGGCGATCGGTCCCAATCCCAGATCGCCGCAGTCGAAAGTGACGCTGATGGAATCCTTGCTGCCACGCGAGCCCGACTGGAGCAGGTAGTAACCCGATTCGGGGAGAGCCCGCGAGCAAAGCCTTTCGCGACCCGGGGCCGTCTCCATCCTCCGGTAGGTCTCATATCCCTCCGGGCCGAGCAGCCAAAAGATCGGCTCGTGCGAACCCGTGGCCAACGCCTTGAGGTTGGGACGGCCAAACAGCGCCGCCCCCACGGCCAGCAGAGATCGGCCCAGGTTTTCGCGTCCCCCCAGGTCCACGACGTACCCATCGTCACTGTCGCCGAACATGGGCAGTGGGTCCCCGGCTTCGAGGAATGCCGCGGCGAACTCCAGCATCCGTTCCAGCCGCTCCCGATAAGCATCGGGGAACTCCTCACCGGTGTTTCGCCCCACCAAATAGCACAAGACGAAGAACTCCAGAACGAACAGGTGGTAGCCCGTTGCCTGCTCCCGGGTGCCGCCGTCCTCGTGGGTCTGGCTGATAATCTCGCGGCAAAGGATGTCCCGGCTTTCCCTGCGCCAGCGGTCCGCCCCCCGCAGGCCGCTGAAGTAAGTGCCGCCGATGTAGACGCCCGCGGCCTCTCCGATCAGATGGTTGTTCGCGGAGGAGTACCGCGAGTATCGGCGCGAAATATCCCACAGGTGCCGGTAAACCACCGGGAGAATCCGTGCCATTCGGGGCTCGTCCAACACGCCGGAGGGGCGAATGAGTTCAAGCGCCCAGCACCAGTTGATGAGCCGAATGCCCAGCTCCAGCGGGCTCCGCCAGTTCATGCCCACGCCGTATGGACACTGCGCGATCCAGGATTCCAAATGATCCACCAACGTGGTGGCGTAACGCGCTTCGCCGGTGAGGCGGAAAGTTCGGCCCAGGACGACCAGATGCTGATGACGGTTGGGTTCCCAGACGAACTTGCAGTCACCGGTAATCGAGTAGTCGCGATAGTCGATGGCGGGGGCGAACCCCGTCGGCGTGCTGCGGCCGGCCTTGGACTCGTGGTTCCAGTCGATCGCCGAACCCAGATCCTGGTCCTGGAGGTCGAACAGGTCCAGCCGGTTCCGGCAGATGGCGTTGGCCTTCGCCGCCGCCGCACGGGCCCAGGTCCGGGCGGCCCCGTTGGCCGGGAGCACCAACTTGTCCGCCAGATGTGGGCCCACCGCCTTCGATCTGACCTGAAGCGACTCGGGGGCCGCCATCAGAATCCGCTCGAGCTTCACCGGTTTCTGCCGTGCCCTCCAGACGACGCGGTCAGTTGCTTCCCGGACCCTGCCCGCCAGCCGCCAGCAGATTTCCTGCCCCGACATGGAACGAAGCCGGCGGGTGTACCAACGCAGGGCCTGCACTAGCCTTCACACTCCACGATCTCGGGCGACCTCGTCAGGGTTGGCTCGGGACATTGCAGGCCGCAAGCCCGCCGGGTCCTGACCCCCGTGCTGAGCTGATCCGGGCTTCTCAAACGGCCCCAGTTGATCGGCCTGGACGGACGGAGATGCTGTTGCAGAATGGGCTGGATCTGTTGCCAAACGCCGGCCTCCTGCCAGCCCCGAAGCCGCCGCAGACAGGTCATGCCGCAGCCCCATCCCAACTCTTGAGGCAGTTCCTCCCAGGGAATCCCGGTCCTCAAAACGAACCCACTGCCCCTGAGTACCTCACGATCGCCGACCGGAGGCCGACCTCCTTTCACAGTGGCCGGGCGGGTCGGCAGAAGGGGTTCAATGTGTTGCCACAGTTCATCCGGGATGAGGCTGGCAGCCATGGGTGGATCTCGCGAGCTGGGAAAGACGAAGATTCAGCGGATAGCCCACGTCGAAACCGTGGGTGAAACGCACCCGAAGCCCTCGATACAGGATTCGCAGCATTTTGCTAAAGGCGTGCCCCCTGGCCACGTAGCGGGTTGGTGGGAACCCAGGCGATGCTTGATGATGCCCCTGGCAGCGACGTCCGAATTGCGGCCGCCACGAACACCCGACCCAGCCAACCTGCACGCACGACCTCATGCTGCCGTCAGACTAGACCCCGTCCCGGTCACCTACACCCTCATTCTGGGTGTAAGGTATTGCTGCTAAGAGATTTATGACGATCTCAGTCGATCGCTTCAACGCACGAAGGATCGATCTCAAGCTCGGCGGACTGCCCTAGCACCTCAACGCCCAGGTAAAGCCGACAGACGCCGCCCCGGCGCATCACCACACCTTCCAGGCCCCGGAGACTGCCTCGAATGACCCGGCATCGCTGGCCCCGGCGCAGACGCGGATACAGATCCATTGGTTCAGCGCTGATCGTCACCCGGTAAACCTGCCGCAATTCGTGCTTGAGCTTCTCCTGGTCGACCACCCGAATGACGTTGGCCGCGCGATGAGTCATCAATGCGGTGTACCGTGCCCTATGATCCCCGCACAGGAACAGGTAGGAGGGAAACAAGGGCAACTCGACACGCACCCGTCTCCCGCCGTGTTTTCGCACCGTACGAATCAGCGGCAAAAAGTGACCGATCCCCCGCTGCTCCAGCTCGGCGGCCAGCGCTTTTTCCTGCCTCGCCTTCGTGTGGACCACCCACCAATCGTCGGAGTACCGATCGATGGGTCCCATCTCGGCTAAGCACCCCCCCGAATCATCAACGCTTGCCGGAAGAGAAGTTGAGATTGCTTCCAGCACCTGCGGCATTTTCACGTCCCGCGCGTTCCATATGCACCACGGTTCAGGGGCTTTTCCTGAGTGTTTGACAGGAATTCCTTAACCGTCACATGAACGTGACCTGTCATCGGGTCACGCTTGCCCAGAAGGCCCGCGCAGAGCCTGTCCCCCGGAAGTGCGTCACCCCATCCCCGGAAGCTTGTCGACCGCGGTGCAGCTCCCGTATAATGAGGCGCAGCGGAGCAACTCTCGGGTTGTTCTCTGCAACTCCGGACCGACCACCTGCAGTTGCCAGATTGCCAGGTGGTCGGCCCTTTTTTATTTCGCGGTGCCTTCGACGCTCCAGCTCGCCTGACTGGCGGTCCGCACCACTCAATCGAGGTGCCCCGAGTTCCTGCCGAGCCCGCTTAACGCGCGCGAGCCCAGAAGGCGCACTCGCCAGTATCCTGCCGAACTGATTGCTGGGAAAACCTGCTTCCCTTATCCCGTTACGAACTACCACCCCACTCCGTCAGGATGGGCCATCAAACGCGGTGCGACACAGGCTCGAATAAAGCCAACATCGTAGACGCCAACATACTGTTCATCCCCTGGCGAGTCAATAGTTTTGTTGACCTTTTTCCCCCGTCGTTTCTGGACTCCCCACCGATCCCCCGTCGGCAAGGACCGACGGAAAGACCCTTGAAATCCAGCTTGACTCCCCGGCCCGGTCAGGTGACTCACCTGTTAAAAGCAATTATAACCCAGGTTGGCCATCATGACAAAACTTTCACACAACAAAAAGACAGTGCGTCGGCACCCGCGGCTGTTACTAACCGTCCACGTACCCCACTACAGGGGCAATGCACGGGTTGGTCCTGGAGTTTCCCAAACCTTCGTCGGCTGGCGCTCCAAACCTCGTATTTACTCGCGCCAATGAGGCCATACCGCAAGGAGGCGGTGCGGCGAAGACAGCTTGCGGCCCATACATTCTCAGCGTTTTCGAGACCTGCCAAGTTATGGCTCAAGGATTTAAAGACCTTTCTAGGCGACCTTGTAAACCACCAGGGATTCTAACAAAACCGTGTATGGGATCGGCATTCTTATTTCCCAGTCGGCCTGCTGGAGGCCGGCCCCAGAGG
>JACQVT010000831.1 GCA_016209665.1 Planctomycetota bacterium
CGATGGGATAGTCGTTGACGCCGATACCGCCGCGCACGCCGCCGTCGGGCCGCTGGATCTCGATCTCCCAGCCGGCCATGCGCCGGGCGCGATCGACGAATTCCGGCTGACCGGTCAGCTCGGCGCAATCGAGAAACGTCGGGATGATATAGCCGGTGGTCTCGGGGTAGGGCTCCTGCCAGCCGATCAGCCACGAGTACCCGCTCGACACGCCGCGACCCCCGCAGACATCATGGGCCCGGCACAACCAGGCCATCGTTGCCCGCAGGTGTTCGTCATCGCTGTTGCGGCTCGGCCGCACGCCGAGCGCGTCGCGCAGTGCGAGGCTCGCGAACGACACGTGCCGCCACAGGTCGGGCCGCCGCCGGGACATGGGCGGAGTGTCAGTCGGCGTCAGTCCCGTGTCAAGACGGCGGTGGCCCATGTGCTGGGATCGATGTGCCAGTTGAGGTCGTCGCCCACGGTCAAATACTGCTGGCCGAGTTCCACGTCCTCGAGCATGGTGTAGATGCCGATCCGTCGGTGCTCCTGGGGGTCGAAGCCCGACAATGCGACCGCAGGGATGTGGGCCTCCATGGCGTAGACCTGCCCTGATCGCTGGCCGGCGATCCGGATCAGACTCTCCGGAACGGATGGGGCATTCTCGGTGGCCCGAGGGACTCTCACCGCCCCCGCGACCGGCGAGCGCCCGTCCCGCCCGCCGCCCGAAGGCAGGAAATAGAACTGCTGGCAGTACCGCGACGCCCGCTTGATGTCGCGCGTGTCCCGCATGTCCGTGCACAGGCGCAGGTTGTCACCCTTCCAATACTGCTTGGGGTCACAGCGGAACGGCCCCGATCGCCCCTCGACCCGGCACGCGATGAACAGGCCCGACTCGTTCCACCCCATCCAGATGCGGCCGAACGGCTGCCGCTCCTCGATCCGATCCAGGTCCGGCAGCAGGTATTCGTCCGACCAGTCGGCGAGGTTGCCGTCGATGGTCGGCGCGGACCGGTAGTGCAGGCGAAACTCGAATCGAAACAACAAGCGGTTCGGAACGAGCATCGTGCACCGTCACGGGTCAGTCGTTGCCTTCCTCGATCGTCTGCCACCCGCCGCCCAGGGCCTTGTTCAGGGCGATGTAGTTGGCGACCACGTCCGCCTCGCTCTGCGCGAGCTGGTCCTGCGTCAGATAAAGCGACCGCTGCGATTCCAGCACGCTCAGGAAGTCCGCCAGCCCCTTGCGGTAGCGCTCGGTGGCCACTTCCAGGGCCCGGTGGCTGGCATCCACTGCCTTGCCGAGGTGGTGCCATCGTTGCTGGTCCTGCCTATACGCCACCAGGGCGTTCTCGACGTCCTCGAGCGCGGTCAGGATCGTCGAGTGGTACAGGGCGAACGCTTGTCTTTCCCGCTCGGTCTGCACCTTGATATTGGCGCGGATGCGGCCGCCCTCGAAGATCGGCCAGCTCACCCCCGGCCCGATCGACCAGAACAGGCTGTTGCTGTCGAGGAAGTGCTGCATGTCCCGTGTCTGGGTGCCGAACGAGCCGGTGATGCTGAAACGCGGGTACAGGTCCGCGACGGCGACGCCGATCTGGGCCGTGGCCGCGGCCAGTTGCCGTTCGCTCCGCCGGATGTCGGGCCGGCGCCGCAGCAGTCCCGACGGCAGACCGACCGGGACCGCCGGCGGCGCCGCCGGGATCGGGCCTTGGGCTTGCATATCGGCCAGGAGCGCACCCGGCGGCCGACCCAGCAACACGCCCAACCGATGCACCGCTTGGTGCCACAACGCCTCCAGCACGGGGACCTGCGATTCCGTCGTCGCCAACTGCGCCGCCGCCTGGGCCACGTCCAGCTCGCTCGTCAGCCCCGCCTGGAACCGGACCCGCGTCAGCTCCAGGCTCTCCCGCATCGTTTCGATGTTCTGCCGCGTGATCGCCAATCGCTTCTGGTAGCCGCGGGCCTCGACGTAGTTGAGGGCGACCTCCGAAATCAGCGTTGTCTGCAAGTTGTGCAGGTCCTCCTGGGCGGCCTGGAACTGGCCCTCGGCCGCCTCCATCGCCCGCCGTGTCCCCCCGAAGATGTCCAGCTCCCAACTCGCGTCGAAGCCCGCCTGGAACAGATTCATGTCCCGCGAGACGGTGACCTTGTTGACCTTCTCCTGAATTCTGCCGCTCATTTGCTGGACGGCGACACTGGTCAACACGCTGCCGCTGCCCATCGTCCCGCTGCGGGCGGCGAAGGCAACCGAATTCAAAGCTCCGGTCGCGACGCCGACCGCCTTGGCCTCGAGGCCCGGTTCGTTGGTTTTCGGCTGGGCGTTCAGGCTGCTGCCGCGGTAGGCGTGCGAGCCGCCCAGGTTGAACTGAGGCCATAGGTCGGCCGCGATCACCTGCCGCTGGGCCCGGGCCTCGCGCACGCGGGCCTCGGCCAGCTCCAGGTCGATGTTCGATTGAATCGCCCGGTCGACCAACGAATCGAGTACCTCGTCATCGAGCGCCGTCCACCAGCGGTCCACCGGGGCGCTGCCCGGCACGACCGTCAGCCGCTCGACCGGTTGGGTCGCCGGCGCGGTGGTCGGGGCGGTGCCGTGGTATTCGGTCGGCACCTGCACGTCCGGCCTCTGGTAGTCCGGGCCCACCATGCAGCCGGCGATCGACACGAGGGCCGCGGCCGGCCGGATCATTTGCCTGTTCACTGTCGTTCTCCCTGTTGTTCACGGCCCCGTCGCGCGGGTCGCGCTGGTGGCGGTGGTGTTCCCCACGGGCGGCGCTTCAATATACACGTCCATGAGCTGGCCCACATACACCGGCAGCTTGCTCCGCTCGAAGCTGTAGATGACCTGCAGGACCCGGGTGTCGACGCGTTCCACGCTCTCGCCGGTCAGCGAGCGCTTCGGCACGACGTAGGGCTCGATCCGCACGAACGTCAGGGGCGTCTCCAGATTGCGGTTGCCCCGCACGAACGCCCGGGCGTCGGCCCCGGCCCGGATGCGCCACGCGTCGTTCTCGTCCACGTCCACTCGCACGTGGAGCCGGTCGAGGTTGCCCATCAGCACCAGCGGCGTCTGAAGGACGCCGGCTGGAGCATACTCGCCCAGTCGGATCTTCACCTGCAAGATGTCGCCATCGACCAGAGCCCGCGTGGTCAGCCGCTCGATCTCCGTCCGCGTGGATTGCACCTGAGCCTCGGCCGCCGCCACCTCGGCCCGGGCGATCTCGATGTCGGGCTTCCACGTGCCCGCCTTGAGCAGAGCAAGCTGGGCCCTGGCCGCGTTCAGCCGGGCCTCGGCGACACGGACCGCGTACCGCCGCCGGTCCAGCTCGTCCTGGCTGACCGCCCGCTTGTCATCGACGCGGTCGAACATGGCCATCTGGCTGCGAGCATCGGCCAGGAGAGACTCTGCCTCGGTCAATCTCGCCTCGGCCACCGGGATGTCCTCGGGCCGCGGCATTCGCTCCAGCCGTTCCAGGTTCGCCTTCGCCTGGGCCAGCGCCGCCTGGCGAACTTGCAGTTCCGCCAGCATCGGCCGATCGTCGACTTTGAACAGCGGGTCGCCCGCCTTGACCGTCTGGCCCGGCTTGACGTACACCGCCGTCACCACGCCGGGCATCACCGTTCCGATCGCGATGTTCTCGGTGCTCGCCTCGATGATGCCCGCGCCGGCCACGTAGGACGGCCAGGGCGCCATGGACGGTTCGGCCACCGGGGGCGCCGCCGGCATCGGCCTGCTGCCCAGACCCACCACGTAGACCGCGAAGCACAGCCCGAACGCCGCGATCACCGGTAAAACGTATTTGCGAATCATCGCCGTTTCCTTCGTGTGGGACCGGCTTCCAGCCGGTCCGCTGCTCGTGTGAGACGCCCGTCTCGCACGTCGCTCCGCGGGATTCCTCTCCCGCAACGCGCCGCCATCTACTGGGTTCCCGAGTCCCCGCCGTCATCCCTGCGGCGCGTCCAGCACATCTGTTATCCGCCCGTCGTCCATCTTCGCGATGCGGTCCGCGAACTCGAATATCCGGGCATCGTGCGTCACGATGATCAGCGACCGGCCCGGCGCCGTCGCCACCTCCCGCAGAATCTGCATCACGGCGTGGCCGGTCTCGTGGTCCAGGCTGCTCGTCGGCTCGTCGCAGACGATCAGCTTCGGATCGTGCACCATGGCCCGGGCGATCGCGACTCGCTGCTGCTGCCCCCCCGACAGTTCGGCCGGCAAGGAATGCGTGCGGCTGCCC
>JACQVT010000880.1 GCA_016209665.1 Planctomycetota bacterium
ACGTCGTCCATCGCGGCGGCGCTGTTGATTACCGCGGCCAACTGTCCGCGGGGGTTCCCCTTCGCCTGCAACCCCTCGTACCACCACGACGGGTCGTACCAGAACGGGTACGAGCCGCCCACCGGCGCGTCGAACTCCTCGACGATCGGTCCGTCATGCAGGACGCGTTTGGGGTGTACGGCCGTTCCCAGACCGACGATCTCACCGTGCCAGCCGAACAGCGGGTTCGCCCCTTCCAGGTCGTGCCACTTATATGCCGGGTCGTAGGCCGAGACGTGCAGGGCGTAGTTGATGCGGCCGCTGTCGCCAATGGTCGGCCGACCCTTCTGCAGCGAGAGCACGGCCACAAACGGGCCGGCCACCATACAGAAGATGAGCATCGCCAACGCCGCGCCGGCCAGCGAGCGCCGGCGGCTCCGCCCGGCCAGCCCGGCGATGACCACGAACACGCCGGCGAGCGGGAACATCGGCGTTTTGGCCAGGTAGCCCAGGCCCAGCACGAGACCCAGCAGGATGTAGATTCGCCGTCGGTCGTCGCCGCCGCGGAGACGCGCGATCAGGCCGGCCGCCAGATACGTGAAGGCCGTCAGCAGCAGGTCGGGGCCCACCCGGGCGAGCGTCACCAGTTCCATCGAGGCCCATGCGAACAGACCGTAACCCAGCGTCCAGAGCGCCCAGCGGGGTAGCGAAGTGGTTGCCTCGCCGGTCGGGCGCGGCGGCAGGCGCACGGTCGCATCGCGGATGCGCATCAGCTCCGACCAGAGCAAATGAAAGCTCGCGCAGGCGAGCGCGAAAATGATGAAGTTGACGCCGTGGGCCACCGCGGCCTCGTATGCCGGCGACGGATGCAGCACGCGGAACACACATCCCAGCAGCACCGGATACGCCGGGCTCCAGTAGCCGTTGATCGCCTCGGCCCAGCGGCCCTCGGCGATGGCGATGGCCATGTCCATGTACGAGATGCCGTCGGCGTTCACGGTATAGCGGCTGGCCCAGGTGCGCACGAGACCAAGACCGAGCACCGCCGTCCAGATCACCGCGAGCAGTCGTGTTTCCTGCCGAACCGCGAGCCGGTCGCGCTCGATGAGCCCCGAATGGGGGATGGGAAGACAAGCGACGGACATGAAGCGTATATCGGACCACTTCGCCGTCACCCGCAGCAGCCGGCGACGCGTCCCCGCACGCAGGCTAACGTCCGCGAAAACGACGGATCGGCGGGCGGCGAGGCCGGCATTATGGGACGGCCGATCAGGCGCGGATGTTCAGACGGGCTCGTCGCTGCTCCTTGAGCCAGTCGAGCCAGGCGTCCAGGCCCTGGCCGGTCTTGGAGGAGGTCTGAAGGAGCGGTGCCCGGGTGTTGACCCGCGACAGGTCCTCGCGGACGCGGGCCAGATCATAATCGAGGATATCCAGGAGGTCGGTTTTGGTCAGCAGGATGACGTCCGCCTGCTGGAACAGCGTCGGGTACTTGCCGACTTTGTCGTCCCCCTCGGGCACACTTAGCAGCACGGCCTTGACGTGTTCGCCAAGGTCGAACTGGGCCGGGCAGACCATGTTGCCGACGTTCTCGATGAACAGGAAGGCGAGGTCGTCGAGGGGGAAGCCGGCCAGGGCCTCGGCGACCTGCGTGGCCGACAGATGGCAACCCGTGACGGTGTTGATCTGCGTGGTCTCGATGGCCAGCGGGCCGAGCCGCTCGGCGTCGCGCGTGGTCTGCAAATCGCCGACGAGCACGCCGCAGGGGTATTCGCCACCCAGGGCGGGGATGGTCTTCTCGAGCAGGGTCGTCTTGCCGCTGCCCGGCGCGCTCATCAGGTTGACGGCCAGCAGTTGCCGATCCGCCAGCAGCCGGCGGTTGGCGGCCGCCACCGCGTCGTTGGCCTTGAGCACGCTCTCGACGACGTTGATCTTCATGCCGGGGGCGACTCCTCGGGTGTCTGGGCGGTGATCGACTTTAGAATCATATCATGGCCCGCCACGATCTGCACATCGGCCTGGTGACACTTCGGGCACACGTACAGACCGATCTCTGGACGGAACCGCTGGCCGCACTTGCGGCAGACTGCTTCCATCTCGATCTCGGCGATTTCGAGCCGGGCCCCCTGGGCGATCGTCCCTTCGCTGACCGCTGCGAACGCCACCTGGAGCGCCTCGGGCGCGATCTGCCGCATCCGCCCGATCTGGACCTCGACGAGGTCGATGCGCGTGGCCCGGTGCGGGGCGACCGCCTGAATCGCCTGCTCCACGATCGCGGTGGCAATGGGTACTTCGTGCATGCCCCGTGGGACCGAAACCGGCTAACAAATCCGCGGCAACTCCTCGCCGTAGGGTCGCTGGACGATGCGTCGGCCGCCGACTCGCGTGATCAACTCGACCAGCGGCGGCTGTGACGGGACGAGTCGGCCGATCGCCGCTGCGTGCGCGCCGAGCGGGTGGCTGCGCATCGCCGCCAGCAGCCGGTCCGCGTCGCCCGCCGGGACGACGGTGAGCACCTTGCCCTCGTTGGCCACCACCAGGGGGTCGATGCCCAGCAGCTCGGCCGTGTGCCGGGCCACCCGCGAGATGGGGATCGCGGATTCCTCCAGTTCCAGCGTCAGCTTCGTGTCCTCGACGAGGTCCGCACTGACGCCCGCGAGTCCGCCCCGCGTCGGGTCGCGCAGGAACTTGAGGTCCGCGCCGCTGTCGAACATCGCCGCGACGAGCGAACTCAGCGGGGCCACGTCGCTGACCAGTTCCGTCTGAAAGGCCAGGCCCTCGCGGGCCGACATCACGGCCAGGCCGTGCTCGGCGATCCGCCCGCTGATGACGAGGACGTCGCCGGTGGCGATGCGTCTGGCGTCCAGCCGGGCGTCGGGCCGTACCTCGCCGATGCCCGCGGTGGTGATCATCAGGCCGTCGCCTCGGCGGTGTTCGATCACCTTGGTGTCGCCGGTGGCCACCACCACGTCCGCCTCGGCCGCCGCGGCGGCGATGGAGGCGACGATCTCATCCAGCACACCGATCGTAAGTCCCTCCTCCATGACAACGGCCAACGTCAGGGCGATCGGCCGCGCCCCGCTGACCGCCAGATCGTTCACTGTGCCGCACACCGCCAGCCGCCCGATGTCGCCGCCGGGGAACCGGATCGGCTGCACCACGTAGGAGTCCGTCGTCAGCGCCAGACGACCCGCCGCGACCTCCAGCACCGCGCTGTCGGTCAACGGATCCAGCAGCCCGTTCGCCAGCTTCGGCAGGAAATGCCGCGCGACCAGTTGCCGGGTCAGCTCGCCCCCGCCGCCGTGAGCGAGGACGATCTGATCGTCACTGACAACCTGGGTCGATGCATCATTGGGCATGAGTGTCGACGGGAGTCGGGAGTCGGTCCCAGAGTGCGCGGGGATCAACCCCGCGGCTCGTTTTCTCACTTCTCACTTCTCAC
>JACQVT010000846.1 GCA_016209665.1 Planctomycetota bacterium
ACCGCCAGGGCCGGGCTGATGGAGTCGATGACTGGCTGGTTCGGGCAGGTCGTCCCGAGCACCAGGCTGAGGTTGTCGACGTGGATGGCGTTGAAGCCCGAATTGCCGGCGAAATACCGGAACAGCACCGTCAACTGGGTCGTGCCGGCCGGGGGGACGGCCGTCACCGTGAACTGCTGCCAGTTGGTGCTCTGCCCGTTCTTCTGGTTCTTCTGGAGCACCTTGAAGGGCGCGGTGTTGAGATTGCTCCCGAGATAGATCGCGAAGTAGGCATCGATACCGGAGGTGGAATCGGTGCTGCCGAGGAAGTACTCGCCGGTATAGGCATACACTTCGATGCCGTCGGCTGCGTGCGGCAGCGTGACCGTCTGGAAGGCGCGTGAGCCCCCCAAACCGCAGCAACGGGAGAAGCTGGCCCGAATGGAGTCGCCGTTGTGCGGGCACGGCGGGACGAAGATATCGCTGTTGCGATTGAGCCCGCCGGTATCGCTTGTCCAGTCGCTCGGCGCTCCCTTGTTGTACTCGCAGTCGTCCGTCGTAGCCGGCAGATTGAAGCTCGGATTTGTCAGCAGGTTCTGACCGAAGGCCGTCGCCGCCAAAGCCGTCACCGTGATTACCGTCAACAATTGCTTCATCATGACTCACCTCCAGATTCGAAGTCCATGATGGCCTCTCGGCCGGAAAAAAGAGTGTTTCGCAGACTCACGCGACTCTGATCCTGCGCCTCACGCGGCGAGCCGGTGGTGTTCCTCCGGGCATCGGAAGTAACCCCCGAATCGCTGTTGCGAGGCCCCCGCGGACGTCGGCACACGTCCCTGCCTCGATCCGCGGTTTACCCCCACCGCCCGTCCCGTCCGAGGCACGCCCCAGCAGACGGCGTGCCGATGGGTGGAACTGGTGCCACGCTCCGTTTGTCCGCCCACACTGGACGCGCCCGCCGGTCACGTCGACGCGGCACGTGCGGTCAACGTCGGGCCATTCTGGCAATACAGGCCGTTGCGGCTCGGGTGAACCGCAACGGCCTGATGCGTTTCACGAACCGGTCCATTGTCAGACAACGAACCGATGGTCATTTCCCATCGTCATCAGGCCCGACGACGACGGACAAACAGCAGCGGCAGAGCCAGGAGCAGGATGGACGCCGGCTCCGGGGTCAGGGTGATATTGTCGTACTGCACCCAGCCCATGGGGAAGCCGCCCAGCTTCGTGCCGACGACGACCCAGCCTTGGCTGACGACCGTGCCGCCATTGCCACTGGGATGCGGCGATAACGCAGCCGGCTGCCAGCCCCACGCCGTCGGCGGGTTCATGCCCCAGCTATCCTTCTTGTAGGCAATGTCAGCGGCATTGCCGACGTCCGCCCGGTTGCCCTCGCCACCTGGAGCGGGCTGGCTCCAGAGCATGAGTTCGGCCCAACCCGCGCCGCCGATGTCGCCGCGCCAGTCGGCCGAAACCGTCGCTACCATCCCTACCGGCATGGCAACGCCCTGGTACCAGCCGAAGCTGCCGTTGCCGCCGGCGCCATAGAGTTCGCCTTCAGGGCCGTTCGCGCCGTCGGTGTCGGCGACGCTCCAGTTCTCCGTGGCGCCCCACGGGGCCCGCCAGCGATTCCAGCCGGTCTCGTCGGAAGTGCTGAAGTCGCCGTTCACCAGCCAAGCACCGTTGGCGGCTGAAACACCGACCAGCAGAGCCATACCAAATACAATTGTTCTCATACTTTCATCCTCCTCTTTTCAGGAAAGAAAGAACCTGCTCCGAATACCTTCCCCGTCCACGAATGGACGAACGTCGCAACAGAGATAAGGCCTGTTCGCGGCCATGAATCGACGAGCGCTCACGAAGTCGTGGGTCCGTCGAAGACGCGGATGAGTCCCTCCATCTACAAACCGTACGCCAGAGATGCCACAGCCTCCATCCGCACCCCAGTATACCAAGCGGCGCGGCCGTGTCCATCGAAAAGTGGTCAAGTTCAAGAATCCCGCCGGCCCTGCCGCGCCCGGCCGGCAGGACATATCGGACGGCCGGACAGCGCCCCAACTCAAGGCAGGACAATAGGTTGCGTGAACGCCTGTCCCGATGGGGAGCGCCCCGGTCGCCCCTCGGCCCCACAAAAAACCATAAAAAAACGTTTTTTGTGAGCCCGCCACCTGTGCGCCGGCGGAAGAATTTGGTAGCCTGAACGCTGAGTCGTATGAGCTGTGCTTCCGGGTGATCCGGGCCGCTGGAGCTTATAGGGTCGCGGAGGATTTAGATGTCTGGAAGGATGGAGCGCGAAATGTCAGATGGTTGTCCGGCCCCCAACACGCCGCATGGTCCGCGTCATCATCACCCCCATCGTGAACCCAGCGTCCCGCCGGCCCGAGGCGGGGCGGGGATCGGCAGCGGAGTCGTCTGGCTCGGCCGGTACCTGTACTTCATCGTCCTCCGCAACCGATACGCCATCGCTCTGGCTTCGCTGGTCTGGCTCATCTGGCGGAGCGGTAGTCAGCCTCGCCGGCTCGCCTATCCGTGCCAGCAGGCGGCGGCGGCGAACCTGGGTTTCCTGGCTGCGGTTCCATTGCTCCCCCGGCTGCACAGACGGCGACGCACCGCGGAACATGAAATTCAGGAAGAAGGCGGGCAAGGATGCCCGCCCCCCCATGCAGAAGGCGGGCAGGGATGCCCGCCCCCCACACGGCACCACCGGCGGCGCGCGTTCGTCCTGCTGACGGGGGCGGGCTACCTGGGCACCATGCTCTTCATCACGATCTCCGGCGGGATCGCACTGTTCTCGACGAGCGACCCCGGCCAGCCGCCGCAGATCGTCTCCGCCACCAGTGGGACCGGCGTGCCGGCCACGGTGTCGATCGTCAAAGACTACGACGGCTCCTACACCAACGCCCAACTGGATCAGATGGTTCGCCGCGCGGTCGCCCTTGCCGGCGGCCTGGAGCCGGTGATGGTGGACCGCCGCGGCGGTGGGTCGGCCCCCTGGGACACCCCCGACGGCAACCTCGACGTCGTCATCATCCCGAACATGACCCTGCTCCAGCCGGGCCTCAACACCGACCCGCGGGTCACCAAGACCGTCGTGGCCATGGCCTGGGAGGCCGGCGCCGACTCCGTCGCCCTCGGCGGCGCCGCCACCGGCGACAACTGGACCATCTTTCGCGAGCAGGGCTATGATCTCAACAGCGACCACCTGCTCGACTGGGACACCCGCGTCCCCCTGATCGACCTCAACGATACCGGCACCACCGGGGCCTGTGCCTCGCTCGTGCAGTACAACAACGTCACCCTCATCAACCTGCCCACCAGCGGTTCGGGGGCGGCGGTCGCCCGCTCCAGCTACTACATCAACAACGCCCTGCTCAAGGCCGACGCGATGATCGTCGTGCCCGCCCTCAAGAACCATAACCTGGGGACGGTCACCCTCAGCCTCAAGATGCGGATCGGCACCGCTCCTCAGGACATCTACTTCGCCCCCTGGCTGAGTTGCACCGACGAGCCCTACCTGCGCTGGGAGATGCACAACAAGGACTCCACCCGGTTCCCGTGGAACGTCGGGACCAAGCCCACCAGCGAGCCGGAGTGCGTGCAGCGCTCCCTCGTGGACCTGAACCTGATCCGGCCGCATGACTTCACGGTCATCGACGCCCTGGTCGGCTGTGAATCCGGCCCCATCACCTACGACGAGCCCAGCTCGCGGGTCAAGTCCATCATGGCCAGCCGCGACTGCCTGGCCATCGACACCATCGGGGCCCTGGTCATGGGTTACAACCCCGACCGCATCCCCTGCCTGAACATGGCCAACGATACGCAGGTCCTGGGCGTCAAGGATCGCCGGCTGATCTCCGTCGTCGGCGATCACGTGAAGGATACCCGGGTCAACTTCTCGCTGACCTGGCCGACCGGCTACGCGACGCCCTATCCCGCGGAATCCAACCCGCCCACGATCGGCGGGATCTCGTTGACGGAGGGTCAGTTCGTCGTCGCCGAGGAGAATTCGGTGGTCACCTGCACCGGCGTGACAGACGACATGGGCGTCATCAAGGCGGAACTCGTGCTCAAGCCCGCCGATCCGCCCAACCTGCTCGTCAACGGCGGGTTCGAGGCCGGTGCCGCCGGCTGGAGCACCTACCATGCGATCTGGGGCGGCAACGACGGCCAGATCGACTTCAACAACACCGAGCCCGGCCGAGTCGGCAACAGCGCGCTGCATCTGTACCTGCCGGCCGGCCAGGACGACAGCTTTGCCGTCTATCAGCAGGTGCCCGTCACCCCCGGCAAGGCCTACCGGATCGACGCCGCCTGGAAGGCCAATTACTACGGCCAGAACACCTGGTACGAGGTCATGCTGATCGACGGCCCCTGGGACCCGTTCCAGGCCGACACCGGCGGATCGGCCGTCCTTCTGAACCACATGTTCGCCTACGACACCAACGCCTCGGCCAACTGCCCCGCCGGCAATCCCATCACCGCCAGCTTCGGCTGGACCTGGACCCACGATCAGTACGACCAGAACGTCGACAACTGCTGGAACGATCGCGACGGCGTGCGGGTCGCCACCGGCACCACGATGACCGTGGTCCTCAAGACCGGCTCCTGCTGCGGGACCAACCGGTCCGACGTGTGGTTCGACGAGGTGTCGCTGACCGAGGTGATCGACCAGCCGGAGATCATCGTAGCGACAGTCCTCGACCCGCCGAGCACGTTCGACATCGTGTGGGACTCAACCAGCGTCCCGCTCGGCCGCTACCTGGCCCACGTCAGCGTCTACGACGCCATGATGAACGAGGCCAGCATCACCCGCAACATCGAGATCGTGCAGCCCGACACGCCGCTGATCACCGTGGCTCCGACCTCCCTGCAGCGCAAGGCCGTCTTGGGCGGCGACTGCGCCGACGGCACGTTCACCGTGACCAACACCGGCATCGGCACGCTGAATTACGCCATCACCACCAGCGAGCCCTGGCTGAACGTGGTCCCCAATACCGGCTCGTCCGACGGCGAGCCCGATACCATCACGGTCTCGTATGACTGCACGGGGCTGGGCCTGGGGACGCATCTGGCCACCATCACCGTGACCGAGAACGGCAGCACGCCGGCGCCGGCCTTCAACTCGCCCCAGACGATCCCGGTGACCGTCACCATCAAGACCGTCCGGGCCGATTACGACCAGGATGGCGACGTGGACCAGTCCGACTACGGCCACATGCAGGCCTGCCAGACCGGGCAGAACATCCCGATCACCGACCTAAACTGTCTGGACGCGGACCTGCAGGGCGACGGTGATGTGGACCTGGTGGACGTCAACCTGTTTTTGAACTGCAAGACCGGCCCGGGCATCACGGCCAATCCGGCCTGCGACCCGAGTTTCTAGACGACTGTCCGCGGTTCTGGGACAATAAGGAGCCGCGGGCTTCAGCCCGCGCGGACCTACCTCATCAGGTCGGTCGCAGGATCGCGGACGGTCCTATGGCGTCACCGAGAATCCCTCCATGGCAGAGTCCACCCCTCAGGACAGCGCCGGTGGTGGTTGGCAGTTTCCCCGGGGGCCGTTGATCGCATGCTACGTGCTGCTGGGGGGCCTGCTGGTTTGGGTGCTGGTGGCGCGGTACCTGTTCCCGCTGTATCTGGCGGAACCCATCGGCGTGGAGCGGGCGGCGGGCAACGACATCGACTCCGATGCCGAGGCCGGTTTGACCCCCATCCCCGTTGCCGATGGGCGGATCGACCCGAACACGGCCACATGGGTCGAGCTGACCCGCCTGCCGGGCATCGGCGAGGTGACGGCCAAACGGATCGTGGCCTACCGCGAGGAGCGCCGCACCGCGCCGGGTCAGCCCGTGTTCACGTCGGCAGAGAGCTTGGCCAGCGTCAAGGGCATCGGCCCCAAGACCGTCGAGGCCATCCGCGATCACCTCACCTTCCCCCAGACCGTCCCCGCCGCCGAGTGAACGCGCCGTTCATGTTGGTCGTGTTC
>JACQVT010000847.1 GCA_016209665.1 Planctomycetota bacterium
ATCTCGCCCGGGCCGGGCGGTTCGAGTATAACATCCTCGATGGTGACCATGCCCGTATCTTGTCTGGCGGGCCGGGCGGATGCAACCGGCCGGGCGGATGCAACCGGGTGGGCGGATGCGCGGGGATGAACCCCGCGGCTCGTCGCCTATAATGGTCTTGGACATGGAAGTCAGTGTTCGCCGCAAACTGTCCGACAACCTCAAGCGCATCCGGGAACGGATGGTCGCGGCCTGCCGGCGTTGTCGTCGCCGGCCGGACGAGGTCCGTCTGATCGCGGTGACCAAGACGGTCGAGGTGGACGTCATCCGGTCGGCGATCGAGGCCGGGCTGCTCGACCTGGGTGAGAGCCGCGTCCAGGAACTGGTCCGCCGGGCCGGCATGATCCGCGAGCACCTGAGCCGACGCCGGGTCATCGACCGCGACGACGTGCCCCCCAACCCACGCTGGCACATGATCGGGCATCTGCAGCGCAACAAGGTGCGGACGCTGCTGCCGTGGGTGGACATGGTGCACTCGTTGGACAGCCTTCGGCTGGCCGAGGAGATCAGCGAGGAGGCCGCCCGGACCCGCAACGTCGTCCCCGGGCTCATCGAGGTGAACGTCAGCGGCGAGAAGAGCAAATTCGGCATCGCGGTGGGGGCGGTCCCGCACCTGGTCGAGCATCTTCGCGGTTTGGCGGGCATCCGCATCATCGGGCTGATGACCATGGCCCCGATCTGCGAAGACCCCGAGGAGACCAGGCCCTACTTCGCCCGTCTGCGCGAGATCTTCGAGGACATGCGGAGCGAGCGGATCGTCGGCCCGGAATTCCGCGAGCTGTCCATGGGCATGTCCGGAGATTTCGAGGTCGCCATCGAGGAGGGGGCCACGATGGTCCGCATCGGCACGGCCCTGTTTGAAGGCGTAGCGTAGGAAATGACGAAGGTCTAATGACCAATGCCTAATCAAGCTCCAATGACGAAGGTCGAAGTGGGCAGAAAAAGCGTCTTGGCCGGTCATTGGTTATTGGGTCATTCGGGCTTCATTAGACATTCGTCATTAGGCACTGCATCCCCAGGAGTTGAGATGCCGCGGCGTGTCTGCAAGTTGGGACTGGAGGACGGCACGGTCTACACCGGTGAGGCGTTCGGGGCCGAGAGTACCCACGACGGCGAGGTCTGCTTCAACACCTCCCTGACCGGCTACCAGGAGATCCTGACCGATCCGTCCTACTGCGGGCAGATCGTCACCATGACCTATCCGCTGATCGGCAACTACGGCGTGACCGAGGAGGACATCGAGTCCGCCCGCCCGCAGGTCGAGGGCTTCGTCATCAAGGAGCTGGCCCGCCGTCGGAGCAACTTCCGCGCCACCGGGTCGCTCGAGGACTACCTCAAGCATTACGGGATCGTCGGGATCGAGGGTGTCGATACCCGGGCGATCACCCGCAAGCTGCGGATCCAGGGTGCGCTGCGAGGCTCGATCTCGACCGAGATCCTCGACGATGCCGCCCTGGTCGAGCGGGCCCGGGCATGGTCCGGCCTCGTCGGCCAGGACATGGTGCAGCGAGTCGCTCCCGATAAGTCTTTCGAGTGGAACGACGGGTTCGAGAGCCGCTTCGCCATGACGCACCGCGGGCGCGACACGCGTTTTCACGTCGTGGCCATTGACTGCGGCATGAAGCGGAACATCCTCCGCAACCTGGTCGAGGCCGGGTGCCGCGTGTCAGTCCTGCCCGCCCAGGCCGCGGCTGCCGACATCCTCGCCCACAAGCCCGATGGCGTCTTCGTCAGCAACGGCCCCGGCGACCCCGAGCCGCTGGCCTACGCAATTGACGCCCTGCGAGGCATGATCGGTAAGGTGCCGATCTTCGGGATCTGCCTGGGCCACCAGTTGCTGGGCCTGGCCCTGGGAGCCAAGACGTACAAGCTGAAGTTCGGCCATCGCGGCGGCAACCAGCCGGTGATGAACCTGGCCACCCGCCGCGTCGAGATCACCAGCCAGAACCACGGCTTTGCCGTGGACACCGATTCGCTCCGCAAAGTCGGCGGCGTCCCCACGCACGAGAACCTCAACGACCACACCCTGGAGGGCTTCACCCACCGCGACCTGCCGATCTTCTCGGTGCAATACCACCCCGAGGCCAGCCCCGGGCCCCACGACGCGACCTATCTGTTCGACTGCTTCGTGGACATGATGACTTCCAGCAAGGCCCCCACCGCCGAAGAGATGGCCACCGCCCAGGCCCGCCTGGAAGGCAAGCCGGCATAGCGCGCTCGCCCGATCCGGTTCTTCTGTTTGTCCGAGCCGTGGTTCGTTTCCGGTCCGAGCCGGGGTCTGCGACCCCGGTGGCTACCATCGCGGGCACGAGATCCAGATGGAATCTGTATGAGTCGTCTCGCGTTGGTACTCAGCGGTTAGATGTGGTCTTGCCGTTGGCGTGGCGGCCCCAGTCGCGGGCGGCGGCGAAGTCGAACAGCATATAGACTCGCTCGGGCGTCAGCTCCGGGAACTGGATGTCGGCGGCCTGCATGGCCTCCCGCGTGTGGGTCGTGTCGAATTCCGGCGTGTGCACGACGCGGGGCGTCAGCAGGTGGTACTGGTCCCACAGCAGCGACTCGGCCTGCGAGCACTTGCCGATCACCTCGCTCGGGTCGGCGAAATACCCGCCGTGCAGCCCGAAGTAGTCCTCGTAACACCGTTTCATCATGTTGTTCGTGGGGCCTTCGGGGTTGGTCAGATGGTAGATGCGTCCGTGTAACTCCGGCCGCAGAACGATGGCGGCGATCATCCGCGAGGCGAAGTCCACCGGCACGATGTTCTGGCGATCCTCCGGGCGGCCGGGAATCCGCAGCGGAATGTACGTTTTGGCCCCGTTGTTGGGGTCGAAATACTGCTTCTTGAGCACGCTGACCAGCCGGGCGAACTGGTAGAAGCCGGCGAACTGGCACGTGTAGCCGGTCTCGGAATCGCCGATCAGGAAGCTGGGTCGATACAACGTCACGGTTCGGCCGGGCCGGCTCGCCCAGTCGGCCATCAGCGACTCGGCCTGCCACTTGCTTTTCTCGTAGTCGGTCTGGAACCGCGGTTCGGTGGTATGGAACTGCTCGCGGATGAGCCCCGAGTTCCAGCCGCAGGTGTACGCGGTGCTGACCGCGTGCAGCCGGTGGATGCGGTGGGCATCCGTCCAGTCCAGGACCGCTTTCATCCCCGCCACGTTTGTCCGGTACGGATCGCCCGCCGCGTCGGAGAACAGTTGCAGGCTGGCCGCACAATTGACGACGGCGTCGGTGCGGTCCCAGGCGATCTCGGGCAGGTGATTGGGCAGCATGCCCTCGACCAACAGGAGTTGGCGGTTCTCGAGAAAACGCTCCACCGGCGATCCCATGGCCTGCATCTGCGCCCGCAACCGACCGCCGGACTCGGCCACCGGAGGACGCAACATCGCCACGACACGCTGCCCCTCCGCCAGCAGGTCGCGAAGGATGTACTGTCCGAGGAATCCCGTCGACCCGGTCATGAAGAATGTCTGTTGCTGATCGAGCTTCATGTAACCCCAATCTTCACAAGGCGCGGCGGAAGTTGCCCGGCGGACCGGCGGCCTGGGCGGCCAACGAATCGAAGCATACTATCGGATGCCGGGCCAAACGCCAAGTCACCTCGGCCCCGGAAATGGCGGCCCCGTCAGATACAGGTCGGCCCGCACGATTGTAGAGGCAATCCGGCGAATGCGAAACAGGGCATCCCGCCGCCACCGCATCTCGCCGTAGTCGGCCAGGCAGGCCGGCAGCACGCGGACCGCGGTGTCATCAACGTGCCACGCCCACCAGCGGCGGACCCTCCGCCAATCGGCCCAGGCGGCCTCGCCGCAGGAGGTGTACCCCAGGACCGGAGCGGCCAGTGCCTCGGCCACCGGCCGGCAGGTCCCGGCGATGGCCTGTCGGGCCGCTGGCTTGGCATCGACGTCGCCGTCGTCGGCGGCCGCGAACAACACGTCCGCTGCCGTCGCCTGCCCCGCCCGCAGGCGATCGGCGGCGTCACGCACCGCCGCCAGACTGACCGTTCCGGCGGTCTCGTCCGGCCGCGTCGGCGGGCCTGGCTCCGGCCCGGATGCCGCCCACGCCGACACCTCGGCCGGCCCGGCGAACCGCAGCCGGGCCGCCGCACAGGATGGTGTGCCGACGTAAAAGCAGAACCCCTCGTCAGCCAGCGGCCTGTGAAATCTGAACTCCAGGTCCCACACGCCCTGCTCGCTGACTCGCCCGACGCGAACATCGAACACGTCACCCGCCACGACCTCCCCCGCGTTGAATGGGCCCTTGTCCGGTCGCAACCCTTCGATCAGGAATCGGCCCAAGGCGCTCGAGAAGTACGGGCGTCCTTCAATCGATACCCGGAAGCGCCAGGCGTCGAGTTGCTCGACTCGGCAGGGCACGTCCATCCGCAGCAGGTCGGGGGCGTACGTCAGCACGTGCGTGCGGTACCTGGGCTCGACCTGCCTGGCCACGTCGAGTCGCGGCCGGCGGCCCATCGCCTCGTCCAGGTGGTAGCGGGCGTAGATGTTCACGAAGGGCAGGTTGATGAAGAACACGTCCGTCGTCTGCGGACCGGGCGGCATCCGCGTCACCTGATCGATGGTCATCCGCTCGGCGGCCAGCATCGAGTACCACATCGGCCGGTAGATCGGCATGTAGATCGTCGTCGCGATCAGGAACCACGCCGTTACGCCGGGGCACCATCGGCCCAGCGATGTCGGCCGGGTGACGTGTCGCAGGGCCGGCCCGATGCCCATCGCGATCGCGAACCCCATGCTCGGCAGGTAAGCGTTGTGCGGCGTGGCCATGATCGAGACCACCGGCACCAGCCCGATCAGGATCCACAGTGGCCAGATCCAGTAGCCGCGGATGCGTCGGCACGACATCTGGTACCCGACGCCCATCACCGCCAGGATGATCAGCATCAGCACGCAGTCGCCGGGCACCTCGGTCCAGGGGTGGTAGCGGGCGGTCGGGCCGACGGTCATCGGCGAGAGCCAGACCGTGGAGGTCATGTCGTGCATCAGCTTGGCCAGCCACCACAGGATGTAGGCCGGGCCGTCCGGCCGCCGCACGTAGAAGCCCGGCATCGGGTGGTCGAAGAACACGAACCGCCAGGCCAGGAATCCCGCCGCGATCGCCGCGACGACAACGTACAGACCGATCCGTGCCCGCACCTGTCGCCACCCGCCGAACGCCAGATCGAACGCCACCAGAAAGAACGGCAGCGTCACCGCGATCTCGCGTGACAACAGGGCCAGCATCCACAACACCAGGAATCCCGCCGCGGCCGGCCATGACAGCGGCCGGAGCGGGCGGCCCGTGGACCCGTCGTCGATCGAATCGTCGTCGCGCGGGCCGGCGTAGAGGTCCAGGCCGCTCGCCCGCACGTACAGCAGCAGGGCGCCCAACGTGAGAGCGGTCTCAAGGAGGGCGTTCTGGGCGGCCAGCCACGCGACCGCGTACACGCTGTGCGAGTACACCACCACCAGCAGGGCGGCCACGATCGACCACCATCGCCGCCGTGTCATCCGCAGCACCAGGTGATGCACCATCAGCGCGTTGGCCAGGTGCAGCAGAATGCTCAGCCCGTGCAACGCCTTGACGCTGCCGCCCGACACGTGGTATACGACCTTCGCGACAAAGACGGCAAACGGGCGGATGTACCACCACGAAATGGGCTTCTCCTGCCACCAGGCATGCATGAACCGCTGGGGGTCGATGGTGGTGGCGTCGAACAGGGCCGCGAGCGACCAGTCGTTCTCGGCCAAGCGGAGTTCGTGCCAGTGGTCGTCCAGGAACAGCCCGTCCCACAAGGCGTGGCCGTGAGCGGCCCAGTTGGCCGCAGCGAGCAGCAGAACCAGCAGAATGAAGTGTTTCCACGTGTACATGCGTAATCCTGGCCGGGACGGAGGGCGTCGAGCCGTCTGCCGCCGGCGGGCCGGCCGACCAAGGCGAGGTAGTGTAACGTTCCCGTCCCCGGTCGTCATCCGGTCGCCCGGTGCCGGGTACCTGACCGCGCTCGCAAGCCGCGTGGATCATAGCAGCCCTGAAAGGGCTGAGGTCAATAGCCGATGGCGCAAGCCATCGGTCCCCTGGCCGTTGGCAAGAGCGCAGCCCTGCAAGGGCGCCAGTTTCGGTGGGACTGCATGCTCAGGGCAACATCGTGTCTGTACATGCGTTGGTGCCGCGCGTGCCTGGCGCCCCTTTGGGGCTTCAGATCCCCTTGGGTGGGCCCTCTCCCGGTGGCTTACGCCACCGGCTATTGACCCCCGCCCCTTCAGGGCGAAAGCCACCATCGTGCTCCACATGGTATTGTGCTTCACTGCCGCCGGGTGCGTCTTCGACGAGCGGGCGGTGCCCATGAAGCCGGGCTACTTCGCTGCGGTGACGATGTCCGACGCCTCGGCCAACCACCCGACCAACCTTGGCTACGCCGGAGGCTACGCCGAGGCGAGTACCCGCGAGTGGCTTGGCGTCGCCCAGCCGCAGCTCGAGCACCTGTTACCACCGCGCGGACGGCTGGTCATGTTGACTGACCAGATGACTGGCGAGCAGGGTCGGCCGCGCGACGTGTACGCCTGGTTCGGCCGCTCGCCCTCGACGCTCAACAAGCTGACCAAGAACTGGAACGGCATGGTCCATACCGGCCAAGCCGTCAGCCGGGCCGAGGCCATCGACCAGCCGGCCCCGCCCTGGCCGGGATTCGAGCCGCTGTGGATCCCCGTCGCGCCCGACGTCCGCCTGCATGGCCGCCTCGCCCTGGTCCGCGGGGCCGACGGAACGCCCGCGCCTGGGGACTGCGTCGTGCTGATTCCCGGCTTCCTCGGCGACAGTGCGATCCTTCGCACGCGCGACCTGGCGGCCGCGTTGTACGGCCACGGCTTCCACGTGCTGGCCCTGGAGCTGCGCGGGCACGGCCAGGTCGAGCATTACTACCCGGACTTGTACTACAACTTCGGCGTGCTCGAGACCCAGGACCTGCTCCGCGTCTCCGAGTGGCTCCAAGATACCCATCCCTGCATCCGCAACACCGGCATGATCGGCTTTTGCTGGGGTGCCAACCACGTGATGCTCGCCGCCTGGTTCGACGGCCGGAGTCCCGACGACCCCAGCATCACGCCCGTCGTCGCGCGGTTCCTCGATCCGCCGTCCGGCCGCCGGCATTACACCCTCGGCGTGATGGCGTTCTCGCCCGTGCTACGCTGGGAGGAGCTGATGGACGAAACCGACCTGCCCCACGACGACATGTGGCAGAACCCCCCCATGTTCTTTTTCCAGAAGGTGATCGCCGCCCGCATGGCCCGCAAGGGCTACCCCGAGGTGTCGGGGAGCCTGCGCCGACTCATCGCCTACGATTTCGCCAGTTCGCGGCTCGGCCCGTCGTTCCCCGTCCGCGAGGCGTACCACTGTCTGCGGTTCCTGCCCTACCGCGGCCAGCCCGACGGCGACAAGCTCGAATTCGCCCGCGTGCCCGTGCTGATGATCACCGCGGTCAACGATCCGTTCCTGTCCGCCCAGGACCTCGCCGACCTGACCGCCCGCACCGATAACCCGCTGGTCGCGTCGATGATCATGCGCGGCGGCGGCCACATCGGTTTCGCCCCCTACAACCCGCCGTACTTCTACAGCCTGATCCTCAACTTCTTCGACCGGAACCACGGCGCGGCGGCGTTCAGCGGTACCCGAGAGTGACTCGACCAGGGCCGGGCTGCCTACAATACGGTCGTCTCGCAGGAATGTAGCGTCCGGCGCCCTCGCCGGACGGCTTCTTCCCGCCAGCGCCGGTTCAGGAGAACGTTATGCTCGCAATCGCACTGGTGACGGACATGATCTTCGGGACCAAGATCAAGGGCACGGCCGATCAGCTCGGTCTGCCTCTGTCGGTCGTCCGGACCGCTCAGGCCTTGGCCGATGGCGCCGGCGGGGCCGATTTGGCGATCATCGACTTGAACGCCGACGGTCTGGATGCTGTCGACGCGATCCGACGCTGCAAGGCGCCAGGTTTGCCGAGTCCCACGGTGATCGCCTATGCCTCGCACGTGCAGAAAGACCTGATCCAGGCCGCTCAGGACGCCGGTGCCGACCTGGTCCTACCCCGTTCCCGTTTCAGCGCTGAGTTGCCGGAGCTGCTCACCCGATTCGCCGGCCCGCGGCGCGGTTCCGCCCGGGGTTAGCAGTATCGCGCAAGATCGGTCGTCGTTCTTACCAGCACGAAGCGCAAGCGAGTGCCCATCAGCCGGCACGAACTCCGAGATGAGCACTCGCTCGCGCTTCGTGCTGGTGAATGACTCGTCCTGCGCTCCCACTCAGAACCCCAGGCGGAAGACTTGGCCGCCCACGCCTCCCAGCACCGCGATCACCATTCCACCGACCGCGTACGCGCCTACCGCGAATCCGCCCCCGGCGATGATGCCGCCGCTGAACCCGCCGACCGCCGCCGCGCCGAGGGCAAACCCGCCGACAGAAAACACACCCATCGTGAACCCGCCGATGGCGACCACACCGAGTGCCCGGCCGCCGATGGCAATGACGCCCTTCGGCAGGTCGCCGATCGCGATGATGCCCACCGGCCGGCCCATCCGCTCGCCGCCCGACGGCCCCACGGCGATCGACACCAGCGGAAGACCGAACAACCGCCGCTGGCTCTGGTAGCGCCGGCCTCGCGCCCCCGGGAAGCTGTCGCGGACCAGGACCTCGACGATCGGCCGGCCGCACTCGGGGCACTTCGACGAGTCCGTCAGTCCCCGTAGCGAGTAGCCGCAAGCCCGGCAATACGGTTCATCCTCCGCGCGCATGGCACCTCCTGACCCGCCCCCTCATTCATACGCTTGGTCGCGCGCTTCTTCGTCGCCTTCCGCAGCTATTGTGGCTGGGTCGCCCCACCGACGATCAGCCGGACGTGGCCTTCCGCGGGCTCCAGACGGAACGTTTTGCCGCCGGCGGTGTGGAACGCGGCGGCTCCGGTCGGTGAAATCTCGGCCCGCAGGATGATTCTGTTGCCGGCAGCGCCCGTCGAGTAGGCGGCGGCGAAGACCGCCGTCTGGCCGCGGACGACCAAGGCCAGGGCCGACCGTTCCCGGTCTCCCGGAAAACCCGACACCTTGCCACCGAAGACGGCGAACGGCGCCGACGCCCCGGCGATCAGGGCGAGTTGGTCCTTGCCGTCCGTCCACGTCGCCCGGGTTTCGCTCAGGCCGGCAACGATCGGCGGAAACGACGCCGCGCCGGCCGCCATCGGCGCCGGTGCCGCGGGCCGGCTCGTTGAACCCGGCTGGGTCGTCGGAGCCTTCTTCACCGCCAGATCGCCCGGCGCGTGAAGCATGAACGCGTAATCGTGTGGCTCGCTCGCCGCCACGGTGAATCGATCCAGCACCACGCCGTCCACCAGAGCCACCGTCCGCAGCAGCGTAATACCCGCGTAGGCCTTGTCGGACCGGACGGTCACCAGCTTGTGCGTTTCGGGATTATCGAACTGCAGGATTTCGCCCCGGACGTTGATCTGCTGCGGCTTGCTGTCCACCATCACCGTGCAGTGGCTGGCCGTATGGCGATACCACGGCCTGTAGAGCGGGTGGCCGTAGCCCGACGTGCCCAGGTCGGCAAACCAGACGCGATTCGCGTCGGCCAGGATCAGGTTGCACCGGTCGGCATGATCGTGTCCGCCCGATTCGCGCCCGGCCTTGACGATCGCCGTATAGCCGTCCTGCCGCAAAACCGCCAGGCCCGTGTCGCTCAGCAGGTATGATTCGGCATTCACGGTCCCGTCGGCCGGCAGGTCCGCCGGCCCGTAGAGCAAGGCCGCGATCTTATACGACATCGAGGCCTGCGTCCGCTCGCGGCCCGCGTGGATCGACGCGAGCTGTCGCCGCAGCGGCTCGCTGTCAAACAGGTAGCAGCCGGTCTCCAGCAGCCAAGCCATCTTCGACAGGTTGCCCCCGCCTCCGTCGTTGAGCGCCGGCAGCACGCTCGCCGGCAGCACCAGC
>JACQVT010000908.1 GCA_016209665.1 Planctomycetota bacterium
GCCCTACATCTGGTTAAAGCGAGTAGGTTCTCTACTCTTGGCGTCTCCACGTCTCCGCGTCACCGGCTTGCACGGCGGCGGTCACACAGCGCCGGTCCCGCCCGCCCGGCTGCCCGACTTTTTCTTCTCTGCCGCCCACAAAAGTCCGGCTGAACCGCCGTGACGGGGCGAATAATAATAATGGAGGCACGAATGGTCGACACAATAGGCGGGCGCGTGTAGCCGGGCGGCCGGCCCGCCGGCCCGGGCGCGCGAGGCGGCGACTCGGTTGATACATTGTGAAGAATGGTGTTGACAGAAAGGTGGCCGACTCGTAGACTGAAGTGAACCTGGGCGGATGGGGTGGTCGACGGGCGGTTACCGTCTGCCTGTTTCGGCCGTCCGGTCGCCCCGGATCGTTGCCCGGAGCCATAACTCGGCGGAGTGATTTCACCCCGTTTGCAGGAGGCGTCATGATCGCGTCTCGAACCACACCATGTCGCGTCAAACACCCGAGCCCCCGCGGCTTCACCCTCATCGAGGTCCTCGTCGTCGTCGCCATCATCGCCCTGCTGGTGTCCATTCTCATCCCCTCGCTCGCCGCCGCCCGGCGGCAGGCCCGCATCGTCGCCTGCGCGACCAATCTTCGGACCATCGGTCACGCGACGTACTACTACGCGCAAGCCAGCAAGGACGACACGCCGGCCGGGTGGAGCGTGAACAAGAACACGAAGGTAGCCGATTACACAAAGATCGGCCTCGAGCCGTGGCCCTACCTCTATCCGTTCGTCATGAAGAAGACGGTCCAACAGGGTAAGATCGATCCGGGGGCCAGTGGGTGGCTCCTGACCATTCCGGTTTACGCGTGTCCCGAGGATCCGGCCCAGCACACCACAAGCGAGGTGTTGCTCAAGACGACCGCCGGTCCCCAATTCGTCGAACTCGGCCTGAGTTATTGCGCGAATGGGTTGTTCATGTTCGCCAACCCTTACACCCTTGCCACAACGGGTGGGGCTCGAAAGCTCTCATCCATCAAGAGCCCCGAGCGGATCGTCAGCTATTGGGATGGTGGGGACGATCTGGTGGGCCAGGGCACGCAAGATGGGTGGGTCCTCCACGACTGCAAGCAACGGGACCAGAACCAATGCACGTTTGAGCTTCGTCACACGACCGGCAACAACTTCGCGTACCTGGATACCCACGTTCAGTTCCATTCGTTTAGCTGGCAGCCTCCGCAGTATGGCTTGCCTGCCTTCCCCGCGGCCTGGGTCCCCAACTACGACTACGACAAAGCGATGAATAGTTGGGTAAAGAACTTCTTCACCGACAAGAATAATCCATCGGGGAAGGCTGGCCAGCGGGTCAAGCCCAGGCCTTGAGCAGCCAGGTAGGGCAAAGCGAAGCGACGACCTGCCTTCGGCATCAGATACCGCCCCGCCGTTTGCACGGGCCGAGCCTCACGCACGCGGGTTTCGGACGACGCTGCATCGGGCCCGGAACGGGTCGGTTCGCGCTACCGGGCGCGGCGGCGGTAGTCGCCGGGGGTCATGCCCTCGTGGGCGTGAAATACCTGGCTGAACCAGTCGGCGTTGCCGTGGCCGCTCTCGAAGGCGATCCTTTTGACCTGCCAGTCCGTGGTCGCCAGCAGCCGTTTGGCCAGCTCGATGCGGCGGGCCGCGATGTAACGCCCCATCCGCACGCCCGTCTGCCCGGCAAACAAATGCGACAGGTAGGCCGGATTGAGTTGCATGGCCTCGGCAATCTTCCCCACGTTCATGGTGGGGTCGGCCAGATGCTTCTCGATGAAACGCAGGATGTTGTCAACCTGGGGGTGCGGGGATGGGATCGGGGGAATCTGCCCGGCCATCTCGGCCGGCGAGGGGACGGCGCGGCCCCGATCGTCCGACGCCGAGTTCGCCTTGGCGAAGGCGCCTGCCTTATCAATCAGGGACTGCAGTATCGAGACGCGCTTCATGGGGTCGGCTCCCCACTGGTTTTCTGGGGGGTGAGACGCCCACCCGGGTGTGGTCCTTCCCACTCGACCAGGCCACGCCTGTTGAAGCCTACGAAATGACCTTTAGAAACTATACCCCGTTTTGCTGGCCGTGCCACCCGAAATCCATGTGAATCCACAGAACCCGCTGGGCTGTCCGCTGGGACTCGAAAAGGACGTGCCCCGGCGTGAGGCTCAGCCGGAACGTGGAACCGGTCGTTTCGCGTTCTCTCTCAGTCGCCCAGAGCACCGGATGCCGCCGAGGCCCGCCCCCGCAGCCAGCCCCTGACACGCGACGCGACCTCGTCGCCCTGCGACGCTTCGCGTCAGTCGCGTGTCAGGGGCCAGCCGTTCAGCCGCAGCAACGCCTGGTGTTTTCCGCGCGGATCCATCCTGGCCCGCGGGGCCGCCGACTCCAGCAACCCGATCGAGCGATCAGGCCGGCGCCTTACCCCCGTGCAGCGGCAAATGTGCGGTCTGTCGTCGCATGGTGATCGCATTCGCGCGGTTACGCGCTTCGCCTCTTCGCGACGATCAATTCTTCTCGGGAGCTGTGGGCATTGATTTCTCCCGCGGTCCACCGTCGATCCGTACGCCAAGAACGTTGGCCACCGGTCGCTCCCGCCCGTCGCTCGGTGTGTTGAGGATCTTGTACTTGCCCGTTGCCGGCTCGCGCATGGCCATCACCGAGCTGCCGCCCCCGTCGAGGTTCAGAGCCCGCCAGCAACCCAGCCGCACCATCTCCTTCGCCAGGTCCTCATACGTCATGCCGATCGATGTTCCCGGCCGTCGCCCGTCCACCACCAGCAGCGTCAGCTTCGTCCCCTTCTTATCCACGCCTGCGACCGTGCGCGGATGGCGGGCCTGGTTGGTCTGCGGCAGCGCCTTGCCGTCCTCGACCAGCATGACGTTGCCCGCCACCACCGCCCAGGCGTCCGCCGGCGGTGAGTCCACGGGCTCGATCGCGGCCTTGCGGTTCTTGTAGACCACCAGGCAGGGGGTCCTCTCCTTCGCCACCGACCACGTCCGGCCATCGGTGACCGCCGGCCCGATCGCCCCGGCCCAGACGTCCGGACGATACGCCGGCTTGGTCTGACCGGCGTCCTTGACGGCCCGCACGGCGAAGAAATCGCCGTTGACCACCAGGTCGAACTTCTCGCGGGCGGCGATGGTCGTCGGCGTCATCAGCGTCGTCTCCCACTCGCCGGGACCATCCGGGTCCGGGCCGCCCGGCGTGGTCCGAACGTGCACCTTCGGGCTGGCCAGGTCGACCACCGCCACGAACAGCCGCATCGGCGGATCGCTCCGCGTCTCCTGCTGATACATCACGCCCGTAAACGGCTGCGAGGTGGGAAACTCCGCCCAGGCAACCGGGGCGATCAGCACCAGTCCGATGATTTGAGCTGCGTGTCGTGTCGTTCGCATCGCGGTGTTTGTACCATAGCGCTATGGTGCCGTCCACGCGATAAGGGCGCACTTTCGAACAATCCGGTCACTTTTGTGCCCGTGGTCAGTGGTCCGTTGTCGGGTCCGTGGTCCTATGGTCAGTGATGACAAGCCTGTCGCGGTACCAACGTTTTCCACAACTGACAAATGGACTACTGACCCAACCACCGACACCGGACCACGGACAACGGGCGTTGCAGACTGTTCGGGTTATCCTCGGGCGCGCCCTAAAAACGCTCTCTGCGCGATCCGATCATCAGTCCCACCGCCCCACACGCTACTCCCTGCACGAGCAGAATCGCGCAGGGCCACGCCGCCTCGCCCACCGTGAACTCCCGCCAGATCCCGCCCTCCAGAGCCCGGATCGCCCACTTGACGAAGCTGACGTTTCCGGCCGTGTCCATCCATCCCGGCAGGAACATCTGCGGCACCATCCCGCCCCCCAGCATCGCCATCACCAGCAGGAAGGCCCACGCCGCTCCGCCCACCGCCGACTCGGTCTTGCCCAGCACCGACAGCAGCAGCGTGACGCCGACCAAGCACAGCGCCGTGCTTACCACCGCCATCGCCAGCACGTCCATGTTCTGCAAGCGCACGCCGAACGCCACCCGCCCGACCGCGAGCAGGAACAGCACCACACCCAGGCACGCCACGAACGCCGCCAGCCCGTTGCCCAGCAGAATCTGCCACCGCCCGATCGGGGCCACCCGCAGCCGCTGCAGCGTGCCCGCGTCCCGCTCGCGGACGTTGGCGATCGCAAACTCCGCCGCCAGCCCCAGCAGCCCCCACAGGATTCCCAGCGGAAAGCACACCTCGAACGAAGACCGCGGCCGAACCTCCGCCTCCGCCACCGGGATCACCCGCAGCCGCTCCCGCGGTGCCGCCGGTCCAGCCTTCGCAGCCGAGGCGGCCGCTTCGGCGGAGTAGGCCCTCGACGCCGGCCCTCGATTGACCGGCCCTTGACGCGCGACGGACGCAGAGCGTCCAAGAGCGACGAAGTCGCGTCGCGTGTCAAGGGCCAGCCGATCCACCACTGCGATCGCCGCCTCCAGACTGCCGCGCTCCAGCGGCGACAGCGTGCCGTGCCGCTCCCGCACCCATGTTTCGATCAAGCGCGGCCGCGTCGCCGGGTCCATCCACTCTTGCCGCAGCAGCGCCATCGCCGCCTCGTACAGCGCTGCCTCGATGAACATGGCCTCCGACCGCCGGGCCGGGTCCACCCCCAGCGCGATCGGCAGCGGGTCGCCGAACAGCAGCCCCGGCGATACCTCGAAGTCCGCCGGCACCTCGATGAAGGCCGCCATTTTGCCTCGGCGCACCGCATCCCGCGCCGCCGACCGCGTCGTCCGCGTCAGGTGCAGCATCCCGCCCTCGTTCACCGCCGCCGCGAACGCCCGCGACGCCGGCGAGTCCGCCTCGTCCACCACCGCGACCGCGGTTACCTTGCTCACCCCGCCCAGCACGCTCGCGAAGATCAGGCCCACCAGCACCGCGATCAACAGCGGAAACGTGATCATCCACCAGATGAAGCCGAACCGGTCCCGCCACGCCAGCAGCAGGTCCTTGCCCGCGATGATCAGCACCGTCCGCATCAGTCGCGAAGCCTCCGCCCGGTCAGCTTCAGAAACACCGTCGCCAGGCTTGGCCGCTCCACCGACAGGTTCCGCAGCCGTACCCCCGCTGCCGCCATCCGCCGCAGCTCCTCGAAC
>JACQVT010000837.1 GCA_016209665.1 Planctomycetota bacterium
AGCTTGACGCGAAGGTATACATGACCGGAGAGAAGATCACCGACGAACAAATGAAGTGCGTCAAGTTGCAGCCGCACCACACGCATCCACAGTGGAACTATACCATCAGTGCAAGCGGGGTTGGGTAATGACGATCAGCGGCCATAAAGTCAACTTTGTTTTGTGGTGGACCCTAATCATCGTAGCTGCAACGACTTAAACCTATACCGCGAACCTCGCGCTCGATTCAGCGGCCGCTGAATGGCGGTGCCTCTGCCGCCGCTCCACGCACCCGGTGGTGCACCGTGGCGCGGATGCCGGTGGGTCTTCTGGCAACACCACAGCCCGGATTTCTGTTAACAAAATAGCGATCATCCGCTTGACCGGACGCGCTGCCGTGTGGTAGACTAGCCAAGAGCGTGGAGGAACAAGCATGAGCGGGAAAAGTATTCGTGGATGGTGGATACTCAGTTCAGCGTTTGCGGCGGTCGTTCAGGTGGCGTTCGCGGAGGATCCCAGCTTCACCGGCACCGGGCGCCTGGCCCCCAACGCCTTTATCAAGGCGTTCGGTGTCTCGGCGGGCGGCGGCGTCGCCGTCGGCGATGCGGTCGACGCCAGCAGAAACACCCAGGCTTTCGTCTGGACCGCCGCCGGCGGCCTGCATGGCATCGGGTTTCCAAGCAGCATCAACCGGGAGAGCCACGCGACCGACGTCGGCGTTACCTCCACCGGCCAGCTCAAGGTCTGCGGCTACGGCAGGGACGACATCAACAAGATCCGCGCTTTCCTGTGGACCGGCGATGCCACCGGAACGGGTACGTTCGAGTTGCTTCCCCTGCTGACCGGCGGAACCCAGAACTGGGCCTACGGCCTGTACGTCACGGCCTTGGATGTAGTCCTGCTCACCGGAGATAGCGAGTCGTCGGCCAGCCCCGGCGCCAGGCAGGGCTTCTACTGGAAAACCGGCGAGCCGGACAGCGAGCCCATCGGCTTCTTGAACGGCGGAACGCCCGAGAGCCACGGGGTCGGCATCGGCCTCGAGGGCGGTCAGGCGATCATCGTGGGTCGCAGCAACAGCAGATGGAGCGCCGGCCTCAACGCTCGCGAGACGTGCATCTATAAGCCGGGCGAGAATCTTCGGGGCGACAAGGGCTTGGCCTGGGTCTGCGGCCGAGGCTGGCAGATACTCGCCGGACCCAACGGCATCGCCGAGACCACCGCGTTCGGGAGTGACCAGCAACTGATCCCGGTCGGGACAACGGGCCTCAGCCCGGACGCCGTTGTGGTGACGACGGGCGCGGACAATATCCTGGATACCACCACGATCACGGGCGACGACGTGGAAGTCCCTATCGGCCACAATCCCACGGACCCGCTCGACCCCGAGTACAAAAAGGCCGAGAGCCTGTACCGGGCGGTTTCTCCGGATGGGCGTTACAAGGTCGGCCGATCCACCTACGGCGGCACGGGGCTGTTCGAAGCCAACCTGCGCGATCCCAAGAACCGAGACTACGAGGCCAACGACCACTGCGGCGGGATCGCCTTCCACTGGCCGCTTGGCTTCCTCAACGTGGGTAACACCGGGGCCGCGATCACCGACAACTACAGCGAGGCCCTCGGCGTTTCCAACAGCGCCGCCTCGCCCAGCCGCAACGGCTTGATCGTCGCGGGCTGGAGCACGCACGTCGGCGGCGACACGACCCACCGGGCGTTCGTCTGCATGATCCAGGACGGCCTGGACCTCTGGTTCCTGCGCCAGCAGGGGGCCGACCCGACCGACCTGGGCGCCTACGCGGCCAGCCGGTTCAAGGACATGCGCAACTTGCAGTGGCTGCTCAGCCACGACTACGGCCTCGACCTCGCCGGCTGGGACCTGCGCGAAGCCACTGCCGTGTCGAACACCGGCGGCGTCGTCGTCGGCTGGGGCCTGCACGACGGCGTCGAGGAAGGCTTCGTCGCCACCATCCCCGCCCTGCCCAGCAAGGGCGCCTGCTGCCATCGGCCGTCGCTCGAATGCACGCTCGAGTTCCCCGGCGACTGCGACGGCGAGTGGCTCGGCCCCGAGACCGTCTGCACCCGCTGCTGCCCGAAGCCCTTCTCCGACGCCGACCAGGACGGCGACGTCGACGCCGCCGACTTCGCCCGCTTCCAGGCCTGCCTCAACACCGGCGGCGGTGCGATCCTCGCCGGCTGTGAGTGCTGGGACCAGGACGAAAACGGCCTCGTCGAGGAGACCGACTTCATCCACGGCTTCGTCAACTGCGGCACCGGCGCCGAAATCCCCGCCGACCCGGACTGCAACTGACCCTACAGGGCAAGGTCGTTCCTCTCACCAGCACGAAGCGCAAGCGAGTGCCTCTCTGAGCGGAATGACCGGCGTCCAGGGCAGCGCCAGGCAGGTCGCCAAGGCTCACACCCCGCCACCTCGCGCCATAGTGCTGACACGAATTCCGTTTCAACCTCGTGCTGGGACTCGCAGCGGCCGGCGCCCTCGCCAGCCAACCAAACCGTGGAAGACGGTCTGCGAGCCCTTTCCCCGTGTCCCCGTGTTCCCGTGTCCCCGTGTCCCCGCGTCGCCGTGTCCCCGTGTCCCCGTGTCCCCGTGTCCCCGTGTCCCAGCGTCGCCGCGTCGCCGTGTCCCCGCGTCCCCGTGCCGTCAGATTCTGGGCCCAGGCC